>JAZRCO010000116.1:0-12532 GCA_045659855.1 Eubacteriales bacterium
GACAAAAAATGCTATGAGGACGAGAGCATCTCTTGCGGTATGCTTGAGTATCCTCAATATACCCGTCCGTATGAATTCCACGGAAAGAAGGTTCCAGACGTTCTCATTTCAGGCAATCACGCAGAGATCGATAAATGGAGAAGGGCAAAGGCACTTGAAATCACCAAGGCAAAGAGGCCCGATCTTTTGGAAGAATAAAGAATTTGATAGGAGAAATTATTTTGAATAAGCTTGACAAAAATAAGAATTTTAGCGAAGAAATTCAAAATACTAACGATAAAAAAGGTAAAAAGCTCAAAAGAAAGAGCGACAAGGTAAAAAAGAAGAATAAGAGAAGAGGACTTTTCGATTTCTTTAATAACCTTGCTGATTCCATTTCCAAATGGTTGAAAAACGGATTTTTGGGTTTTATCTTTGCAGATATGTACACCGTTCTTAACAGCAAGTGGAAGCATGGCAAGATATACCGTCTTTTTCACCGCACCAAGAACAAGGTGCACTCCCACGCGAGTATTTCAAAGCTCTACGATAACAGTATCGTGAGCCGCATAATCTCAAAGTCGGGAGAGGCGCTAATGCACGCACAGGTGAGAACGATAGGAATAGCGATGTTCGCCTTTGCGTTTGCCGTTATTTTTATGGCGATGTTTAAATACTATCTCGTGCAGGCGCACATTCAGGATAACGTGGTAACGGGCATTGTCATCGCACTTTTCTCGCTCTCATTTACTGTATCGAAGAAGAGAGTGGGAGAGGCATTGCTCGATGGAAAGCTTTCGGGCTATATCATCCATCACATTCTCACTATTGACGAGGGAAAGCTTAGGTGCGACAACGCAAATCACGTCAGCGGAAGCATGGCGGCAGCCGAGATTGCGATGCTATTTGGATTTGTGACCTATTTCGTTCATCCCCTTACAATGCTTGCGATATTTGGAATATTTATTGTTTGCGGCTTGATAATGTGCTTCCCCGAGCTTGGAATTATCGGCGTATTCTCGATAATACCCTTTGTTAACGTGCTTAAGCATCCTTCCATCGTCATTCTTGCATTGATATTGGTAACGTCGGTGGCTTACCTCTTTAAATTTATTAGGGGCAAGCGCATCATGCGCTTTGAGCTTGTTGACCTTGTGATCTTCCTTTTCAGTATTTTGATATTCGTCAAGGGAATATTTACAAACGGAGATAAGCAGCAGTCCTTTTTCAGTGCAGCGATGTATTGCGGATTCCTTTGCATGTATTTCCTTATAGTTAACTCCTATATTAGAAAAACGTGGATCTATAGAGGAATCAAGCTTCTTGTCGGAACGGCGGTGCTCGTTTCGGTTATTGGACTTATAAAGGGCGGCGTTGTTGACGCGTCGTTGGTCGATCTTTCAAAATTTGCGGATATGGGCCCAAGAATCAATGCATTCCTTGGCAATCCCAATATGCTTGGTGCATATCTCACGATTATTTTCCCGTTTGCTCTTGCGCAAATAAAGGTTAATAAGAGGGGAATTGCCAAGATCTTTTATATACTTTGCTCACTCGCCATCGGCGCGTGCGTGATATTCACTTGGTCAAGAGGCGCATGGCTCGGTCTTGCCATCTCGTTCATTGTTTTCTTGCTTCTTTCTAACTTTAGAAGCATTTGGATAGTGATAATAGGAGCAACGGGCATTCCCGCATTGCTTTACTTCGTTCCCGGTAGCATTAGCGAAAGATTTATGAGCATCTTTGAAATGACTGATAGCTCAATTATTTACCGATTCAATTCATGGCAGGGTGTTCTCGCCATGATAAAGGATAATTTCCTTTGGGGTATCGGCGTTGGTGAGAGTGCCTTTAAGGCGGTGTATGAAAAGTATGCGCTTATGGGTACCGAAACGCTAATGCACTCCCACAGTCTTTTCCTTCAAATATTGCTTGAGCTTGGCATCTTCGGTATAATCATTTTTGCGGTAGCAATATTTATGTTTATGCAAAAGGGCTTTGCAGGCATCAAGGACCGCAACCGTGACAGTAAATCCCGCACAACGATAGCTGCAGGTATTGCCAGCATTTGCGGAGCGCTCGTTATGGGCATTACCGACCATATTTGGTATAACTACCGAGTTTTCCTTATCTTCTGGATAGTGATGGCTCTTGTGGTTTCCCTTGGAAAGATCAACGAAAAACAAAAGATAAAGCAAATGGAGGCGGCTCGTGTTGACAACAATAGCCGAAGCGCCGAGCTTGATATCTTTTGTTAGATAAATTTCGGTCGCCCGTCGGTATGATATATAGCGGCGAAGGGTCGCATTGAATATAATGGTATTGAACGGACGGCTTAAACATGGGCGATTTAATTCCTTTTACGGATAAACCACATGGAAAAATCGCACAAAATGTGCAAAATTGTTAAAAAAAATATTATTTTCGCCAAAAGTTTATGCAATCATACAAACACTTCTTCTTGATTTTATCTGCTCAACTTGATATAATATACTTATAAAACTGTGCACTTTTGTGCTTTATTAGTGTAGATTGATTTTAGGAGCGTTATTATGATTACTAAAGAGGTTAAAATTTCAAATGCAATAGGACTTCATGCAAGACCTGCAACTTTCTTTATTCAGAAAGCGAATATGTACACAAGCTCCATTTGGGTTGAAAAGGATGACCGCAAGGTCAATGCCAAGAGTCTTTTGGGTGTTCTCTCATTGGGAATCGCTAAGGGTATGACTATCACACTCGTTGCTGACGGTCAGGATGAAGCGCTTGCAATCGAGGGCTTGACGGACCTTATCAATACGGGCTTTGAAGAACAGTCTATTTAATTGCTTTTTAAATTAAGATCATGGCGAGGAGTTTTCTCCTCGCCTCTTTACTCTATTAAGAAAGGAACGTGATTTTGTGGCAACAAGAGAAGAATTGCTAATCAAGGCAAACGCTCTACCCCTTCGTCCCGGCGTGTATATTATGCGCGATAGATCGGGCAAGGTAATTTACGTTGGCAAGTCGGCAAAGCTGAAAAATCGCGTTTCGCAATATTTCCAAAATAGTGAAAAGGATACCAAAACGTCGAAGATGGTGGCGTCGGTATTCGAATTCGACTACATTCTTTGCGATACCGAGATGGAGGCACTCTCGCTTGAGAATTCTCTAATCAAGCAGTATTCGCCAAGATATAATATTAGACTCAAGGATTCGAAATCGTATCCCTATATCAAGATAACAAACGAGGATTATCCGAGAATAGTTTTCACAAGAACGCGACTTGCGGACAAGGCAAGATATTTCGGGCCTTATTCGGGCGCGTCGGCTGTTTTCGGGATAATGTCATTGCTAAATAAAACGCTCGGAATACCGAGCTGCAAGCTAAAATTTCCCCGTGACATCGGCAAGGGCAGGGAATGTCTTTACTATCAAATGAAGCAGTGCTGCGGAGTTTGCATGGGGCACGTTAGCCAAGAGGAATATAACGGACTCATCAAGTGCGCCGCCGATATTTTAAAGGGAAACACCAAGCAGGCGATCGCCTCCCTTGAGGAGAAGATGTACGCCTATTCCGATTCAGAGCAGTTCGAGGCGGCTATCAAGTGCCGTGATACGATCCGTGCGCTTGCGGGTCTTAGAGAAAAGCAAAAGGTTGTGGATTCGCCCGACGCTGAATACGACGTTGTTGCGCTCTATTCAAGCGAGCTTTGCTCTTGCATTGCGATATATTCCGTTAGAGAGGGAGTATTGAACGGCAAGAACGAATATCTTTTCGGCGCGGATAAGATTTTGGACAAGGAATCGCTCACTACCTTCCTATTTGATTATTATTTGCACTGCGATTCGATCCCGCAAAGAATTGCGCTTGACTCCACGGTGCAAATAGAGAACGAGCTCCTTTCGGATTTCCTTTGTGAGCAGGCGGGTAAGAAAATAAAGCTTTGGACGCCGCAAAGGGCTGAAATGAAGGCACTTTGTCAGCTTGTGCTTGACAATGCCAAGGAGAAGGCGCAGGCGTTTATCAAGGAATATGAAAAGGACAATTCAACACTCATTCGTCTTATGGAGCTTTTGGAGCTTGAGAGCATTCCCGAGAGGATCGAGGCATACGATATCTCGAATCTCGGCTCGGAGCACAAGACGGGCGGTATGGTCGTGTATATTGACGGCAAGCCGAAAAAGAGTGATTATCGCACGTTCAGCATTAAGGGTGTAAGCGACACCGACGACTATGCTTGTATGAGAGAAACTATAAGACGCCGTCTTTCTCATCTGACCGACGAGAAGGGCTCGATGGGAGAATATCCCGATCTGATTTTACTTGACGGCGGCAGGGCGCACGTGAGCACGGTTCGTGATGTGCTTAGGGAAATGGAAATTGAAATTCCCATTTTTGGAATGGTAAAGGACGATTTCCACAAGACTCGCGCTCTTTGCACGGACGTTGAGGAAATTAGTATAGCGCGCGAGCAAGCGGTTTACGGACTCATCTTTAGAATTCAAGAAGAGGTTCACAGATACACCGTTTCGCGCATGAGCAAGGCAAAATCAAAGACGATAAAGAGATCGTCCCTTCAAAATATAAAGGGAATAGGAGAAGCAAAGGCAAAGGCACTTCTCGCCCATTTTGGTGGAATAGGTGCCATAAAGGGTGCATCACTTGAGGAGCTTACCGCCGTTAAGGGAATTAGCCGTGCCGATGCGAAAAATATTTTAGAATACTACGGAGAATGATATGAGAATCATTACGGGTAAGGCAAAGGGAATAAAGCTCGAAACGCTTGAGGGCTTGTCAACGCGTCCAACGAGCGAGAGAACCAAAGAGGCAGTCTTTTCTATGCTTCAGTTTGAAATAGCGGGTAGAGAGGTGCTCGACCTTTTTGCGGGATCGGGACAAATGGGGCTTGAGGCGCTCAGTAGGGGAGCAACGCGTGCTCATCTTATCGATTGCGGAAGGGCGGCTCACGAGGTCATCAAGCGCAATATCAAAAAGTGCAAGCTCGAGGAGGGCGCAATTGCTCTTTGTGAGGATTCCATCTCATTTTTAAAAAGACAAAGAGGGGATACCGTGTTCGATATCGTTTTTATCGATCCACCCTATGCGTCATCCCTTATTGATGAGGCGCTTACTCTTCTTTATACAAGGAGATTGATTAGCGGTGAATCCTACGTCGTTTGCGAAAGCGACCGATTCGACATTTTGAGCGAAGAGAATACAAGGAGATTTGAAGCAGTTAAAACCATGAAGCACGGCGTGGCTCACGTTACGGTGCTTAAGGCAAGATTTTTGGAGGAAGTATGAAAATCGCAATAGTTCCGGGTAGCTTTGATCCAATGACCAAGGGACATATCAATATAATTGAGCGCAGTGCCACCCTGTTTGACAAGGTGTTTGTTGCCGTTATGATAAACAGTGCAAAAAAGTATATGTTTTCCCAAGAGGAGAGAACGGAGATAGCAAGGCGCTCCCTTGCGCATCTTGATAACGTTGAGGTTATTTTCGACGGTGGAATGCTCGCCGATCTCGCCCTTAGACTTGACGCCTGTGCGATCGTTAAGGGCATTAGGGACGAAAAAGACTATCTCTACGAATTCGAAATGGCTCAGTTCAACTCGAGAAAAAACCCCAAGGTGCAAACTGTGTTTTTGCCCTGCGATGAGGGTGCAAGGGAGATCAGCTCCACCGCGGTTAGAGTTAAGCTCGATTCAAATCAGGATATCTCCGACATCGTGTCTCCGAGGGTTGTTGATTACATAAATCAGCAATATAAAAATTCTCGTCCGCAAAATTAGAGAACAAGCATAGTTATAAATAAAGAGGTTCGCTCATATATTTAACCGAAAGAAGTATTGCCTGGAGGTTATATATGAGCGAACATTCTATTTACAGCGATATCGCCAAGAGAACGGGCGGCGATATCTATATCGGTGTGGTTGGCCCCGTTAGAAGCGGCAAATCAACTTTTATCAAGAGGTTTATGGAGGCGATGGTGCTTCCATCTATAAAGGACACCTATGCGCGGGATAGGGCAAGGGATGAGCTCCCTCAAAGTGCGGGTGGCAGGACGGTGATGACGACCGAGCCGAAGTTCATTCCCGACAATGCTGTGGAGCTTGAGCTTGGTGAGGGCGAGAGCATGCGCATTAAGATGATAGACTGCGTGGGCTACATCGTTCCCGAGGCGCTCGGCAGCTTCGAGGAGGGCAAGCCGAGAATGGTACGCACTCCTTGGAGGGCGGAGCCGATGCCCTTTGTGGAGGCGGCGGAGCTTGGCACAAAGAAGGTGATATGTGAGCATTCCACTATAGGTATGCTAATCACCACGGACGGCACTATCGGCGATATTCCGAGGGAGAGCTACGTTGAAGCGGAGCAAAAGATCGTTAGCGAGTTAAAGACCATGGGAAAGCCGTTCGCCATTGTGCTCAATTCACTCGATCCCTCGAATGCGAGCAGTATTGCTCTTGGCGAGGAGCTTGAAAGAAAATACGGCGCTCCCGTGGCGCTCGTGAACTGTCTTGAGCTTGATACCGAGGATATCCGTCACATTTTGCAAATGGTGCTTTGCGAATTTCCCATTGCCGAGGTGAGCGTTAAACTCCCCATTTGGATGCAGGCGCTTGAGGATAATCACCGTGTTAAGCGATCCATTTGCGAGGGGATTTGCAAATGCGCAGGCGAGGTGAACAAAATCGGGCAGGTGAAGGATGCATTTTCTCCCCTTGCACAAAACGAATTTATCGAGAGCTTGACTTTTGATAGCGTTGACTACGGATGCGGAAGGGCACAGCTTTGCATCTCCTGCTCCGAGGAGCTATATTTTAGTATTCTTAGTGAGCTTACGGGATTTGATATTGAAAACGAAGCACAGCTCGTTCATCTTCTTTGCGAATACGCGCACAAAAAGAGCGAGCTTGAGCGCATAAGAGTTGCGCTTGCCGACGCCGAGGATAAGGGCTACGGAATCGTCATGCCCGACAAGAGCGAGCTCCATCTTGAGGAGCCCGAGATTGTTAAGCATGCAAACGGATACGGTGTTAAGCTCCGCGCAAGCGCACAGTCAATTCATATGATTCGTGCAAACATTGAAACGGAGATTAGTCCCACCGTTGGCAGTGAGGCGCAAAGCGAGGATTTGGTGCGCTATCTTCTCGAGGAATTTGAGGAGGATCCAAGCAAGATTTGGGAGTCCAATATGTTTGGTAAAACTCTTTACGAGCTGATGAACGAGGGACTTCACACAAAGCTTGAGCATATGCCATCCGAGTCAAGACAAAAGCTATCCGAAACGCTCGAGCGCATCATAAACGAGGGCTCAAGCGGACTTATTTGCATTATTCTTTAAAAAAGAAAAGCGTTGAACTTTTGTTCAACGCTTTATTTGTTATCTTATTCAACTCCTGCAATATGTCTTGCAACGTGAACGCCACTTGCGGATGCATGGGAGAGGGAGTGGGTGATACCGCTACCGTCACCGATGATGTAAAGTCCCTTGTGGTGTGCCTCGAGGTTTTCGTCAACGGAAACCTCCATGTTGTAGAACTTAACCTCAACGCCGTAAAGGAGTGTGTCATCGTTTGCCGTACCGGGAGCGATCTTGTCGAGCGCATAGATCATTTCGATGATACCGTCGAGAATTCTCTTGGGGAGCACGAGGGAGAGATCACCGGGAGTTGCGGCAAGGGTGGGAGTTACGGTGCACTCTTCGATTCTCTTAACGTTACTTCTTCTTCCTCTTACGAGGTCGCCGAATCTTTGAACGATAACACCGCCGCCAAGCATATTGGAGAGGCGAGCGATATTTTCGCCGTAGCCGTTGGAATCCTCAAAGGGCTCGGTAAAGTGCTTGGAAACGAGAAGTGCAAAGTTTGTGTTGTCAGTTTGAAGCGCGGGATCGTCAAAGGAGTGGCCGTTAACGGTTACGATACCGTTTGTGTTCTCGTTAACAACGTTACCCTTGGGATTCATACAGAAGGTACGAACGTTATCCTCGAACTTTTCGGTTCTATAAACTATTTTGCTCTCATAGAGCTCGTCGGTGAGATGTGAGAAAACGGATGCGGGAAGCTCAACGCGAACGCCGATATCCACACGGTTGGACTTTTTGGGAAGCTCAAGCTCGCGGCAAACCTTTTCCATCCACTTGGAGCCGATTCTACCAACCGATGCAACGCATTTTTCACACTCGAAGGACTCCTTCTTTGTGATCACTCTATATCCGCCCTCGATTATCTCGATGTGCTCAACGGGAGTGTTGAAATGGAAATCAACCTTGCCCTTAAGCTCGTTGTAGAGATTTTCAAGAACAACGTAGTTTCTATCGGTACCGAGATGGCGAACGGATGCATCAAGAAGATTGAGCTTGTTTTGTAAGCAAAGCTTCTTGAATTTGGAGTTTGCTGTGGTGAAGAGCTTTGTGCCCTCACCGCCGTGAGTCATATTGATTTCGTCAACGTAGTGCATAAGCTCGATTGCACGTGCCTTGCCTATGTATTCGTGAAGTGTGCCGCCGAAATTGTTTGTGATGTTGTATTTACCGTCAGAAAACGCGCCTGCGCCGCCAAATCCGCTCATGATAGAGCAGATCTTGCAGTTGATGCAGGATTTTATCTTCTTGCCGTCAATGGGGCACTTTCTCTTGTTAAGAGGATGTCCCGCCTCGAAAACACCGATCTTAAGATTCTTGTTTAGCTTAACAAGCTCATAAGCTGTGAAAATACCACCGGGGCCGGCTCCAACGATTATAACGTCGTATTTCATAATAAATTCTCCTTTTCAGGCATAAAAAAACCTGCTTTTTGATGACGGACTAAAATCTGTCAACCCAAAGCAGTAGGTTTTATACAATTTTATTCCACATCATTATATAATATATATGTGGGTTTGTCAAGTGTTTTCTTTGAATTTATATCAGTGCAAAAAAAGTTGGTCAGTATTTCGGCGGTGGGCGGTGAGAGAAAAGGGAAAGAATTATTGGAATTTTCTCGGTTTTAAAATGAAAAAAATTCCAAAAAAATTCCAAAAAATACTTGACAAAATGTGGGTTTAGGTATATAATGCAGTGTGGTTAGCATATGCTAACTTAAGGCCGTTAACGAAAGGAGCATTCAGCTATTACATTAAAAAATGCCATTGTGGGCAGGGAATATACAATCAAAAGAATAGAAACGTTTGACGAAGAGCTTGATGCATTCCTTTTCTCGCTCGGATGCTATGAGGGTGAGTCCATCACGGTAGTGTCTCACAAAAGGGGCGGCTGTGTGGTTTCCATCAAGGACGCGCGATATAGCATAGATAGTCAGCTTGCGGACGTGATAGAAATTGAAGAATAAAAGGGGAAACCTTTTTATTTTTGACTAACGGTTAGCCGATGCTAACTGATTTCACAAAGCGGACAAAACAACCGCTTGGCTCACTCTAACGCAGTGTGCTACTAATAATATCGTTTAACATTTACTTTACATATATGGAGGAAAATATATGAGAATTGCTTTGACGGGTAATCCTAACTCGGGAAAGACGACCATGTACAATGCCCTCACGGGTAGCAACGAAAAGGTCGGCAACTGGGCGGGTGTTACCGTTGACAAAAAGGAGCATTCCATTAAGGTCATCTACACGGGGGGCAAGGATATTATTGCCGTTGACCTTCCCGGTGCTTATTCAATGTCGCCCTTTACCAATGAAGAGAGCGTTACACATGACTATATAAAAAACGAAAATCCCGACGTTATCATCAATATCGTTGATGCCTCGAATCTTTCGAGAAGTCTTTTCTTTACCACTCAGCTCCTCGAGCTCGGCATTCCTGTGGTGGTCGCACTCAATAAGAGCGACATCAACGAAAAGAAGGAAACGAGAATCGACGCAACTCTTCTCGCCGAAAAGCTCGGTTGCCCCGTAGTGAACACCGTTTCTACTGAGGGGGAAGGTCTTAAGGATCTTATCTCAACGGCGGTTGCGAGAATCGGTCATAGGCAGGATGCGCCCTATTCTCAGGGCGAGCTTGACTATTCGAGCAAGGATGCGGTTACGGCAGCGGACAAAAAGAGATTTTCTTTTGTCAACAAGATTGTGAGGGACGTTGAGAATAGAAAGATACTTACAAGGGAATTTAATTTTAGTGACAAAATCGACGATATTCTCACCAACAAATGGCTCGGTATACCGATCTTTGCCGTGGTGATGTTCCTTGTGTTCTATATTTCACAGTCAACGCTCGGTGCGTGGATCGCCGACGGTGTTGAGATAGGGGGAACCTTTATCCCCGGACTTGTTCCTCTCCTTGAGATTTTTCAGGGATGGGTTGGCGACCTTCTTGCTGAGGCGAATCCCTTGCTTTCTGCCATTGTTGTTGACGGTGTTATCGGCGGCGTTGTTGCGGTAGTGGGATTCTTGCCACTCGTTATGGTAATGTACTTCCTCATTGCTCTTCTTGAGGATTGCGGATACATGAGCCGTGTTGCGGTTGTTCTCGATCCCATTTTCAAGAGAGTTGGTCTTTCTGGAAGAAGCGTTATTCCGTTCGTTATCACGGTGGGCTGTGCGGTTCCCGGAATTATGGCGAGCCGAACCATCAAGAACGAGCGAGAGAGAAGGGCAACTGCCATGCTTGCTCCGTTCATGCCTTGCGGTGCGAAGATACCCGTTATTTCACTTTTTGCGGGTGCCTTCTTTGATAATGCTTGGTGGGTGAGCGCCCTTATGTATTTTTCGGGCATTGCTCTTATCTTCTTCGGTGCTCTTCTTATCAATTGGATAACGGGATACAAGGCGAAAAAATCCTTCTTTATTATTGAGCTTCCCGAATATAAAATGCCCTCATTCCTTGGCGCATTCAAATCCATGTGTGCAAGAGGATGGTCATATATCGTAAAGGCGACCACAATTATCCTTCTTTGCAATATGGCGGTTCAAATAATGCAAACGTTCAACTGGAGCTTTACTCCCGAGGAGAATGCCAATGCATCGATCCTCGCATCCATAGCAGGACCCTTTGCATACCTTCTCGTTCCAATCGTCGGTGTGCTTTCATGGGAGCTTGCGGCGGCGGCGATTACGGGCTTTATTGCAAAGGAAAACGTTGTTGGAACACTTGCTGTGTGCTTTGTAGGTCTTGATAATCTCATTGACCACGAGGAGCTTGCGGTCCTTGAGGGAGCAGGTGCCGAGGTTGCGGGAGTGATGGCGATATCAAAGGTTGCCGCACTTGCGTATCTTATGTTCAATCTCTACACTCCTCCTTGCTTTGCGGCGATCGGTGCGATGAGTGCTGAAATGAAGAGTGCAAAATGGTTTTGGGGTGGAATTGGACTTCAGTTTGGCATAGGATACACGCTTTCTTATCTTATTTATACCGTTGGTACGCTCATTACATCTCCCGCATCGTTAAATCTTGGAGCAGCGCTTGCAGGACTTGCCGCGGTGGGTATCTTTGTGGCTATCATTTGTGCTCTTATTGTCCGCACAGGCAAGCAAAAGAAGATTAGCGACCTTAAAAAAGCGTAATAATAGGTTAGAAAAAATGACAGGATTAGATATCATTATATTAGTTGCTCTCGCTCTTACCGTTGTGGGTATCCTCGTCTATATCCGAAAGGAAAAGAAAAGGGGAAGTAAATGCATTGGATGTCCCTATGGCGGTAAATGCTCGGGCGATTGTAATTCAAGTAAATAAATAGAAAAGGTCACGGCATTGCCGTGACCTTGATTTATTTAAAGAGTATTCCGCCGACGTCGGAAAGGGGAGCATCACTAAGCTCTACGACCTTCTTACCGTGGGACTCGACGAAGCTTCGTATGACTGCACCGTCGGGATGATGAGCGAGCGAGCCGCAAAAATATACTGTGTCGTCGGTCGTGCCCGAAGCGCCGCCTATAAAGCCGAAATTATAGGGCGGAAGGGAAATGTGCCCCTCGGTGATGAGTAGCGCGTCAACGCCGTTTTTTTGAGCCGTGAGAGAAATATCTCGGTCGGCGGTGATGATTGCGTTATCGCTGACGATACAGGTCGAGCAATGTGCGTACCCTTGCGATACGTGATGAATGGAATATCCGTTTTCGGCAAGGTGTTTTAGCACCGTACTTGAAGCGTGATTCGTATTTGCGAATGCATTTTTGCCCACTATTGCAATATTCAGCAAAACGTCGTTTGGATATTTGCTTGATATCGGCTCGTCAATCTTGATGGCTTCCTTAAAGCCCTCGTTTGAGATAACGTAATCCCTGTGAATAAACAGGGTATCTCCAACACTTAAAAGAAGCATATCCGCATGCGAGGCAACTGGAGCGGAGAGCGCACCAAAGGGCGCGAGCAATACGACCTCAAAGCCCATTTTGCTCAACGCATCGGTTATTCTTTTGTCCGCACCTTGATTGATATAGGCGAGCATACGCTAATAAACCTCCAAAAAATAAAAAGGGCAGACTCGAAAAATCGGTCTGCCAAACTTTTTACGTTAATTAAGCACGATTAACTTTGCCTGAACGAAGGCAACGAGAGCAAACTGCAACAGTAACGGGAGTGCCGTTAACGATTGCCTTTACCTTTCTGATGTTGGGCTTCCA
>JAZRCO010000117.1:0-3377 GCA_045659855.1 Eubacteriales bacterium
TTGTAATGTTGCTCATTACAACACATAACGATTTTCTCGCCATTTTAACAGGCGGCTCGAAAATCTATAATTTGCTACTTCAACTAACTGTTTATTTGTTCGCACGAACCTTATTATAAGGCACAAAGCGAGTAAATTTTAGAAAATCAATCCGTAGGATTGGTTTTCGTAGTACGGACGAAGAAATGTCCGCCGTATACTTGTATTCGTTAGGGCATTTGTTTGTTCGTACCGATAATTCCTTTAGGAATTGTCGAAAATTTACGTAGATTTCGCACAGCACCAATCGAGCGTTTCGTCCACCTTTTCAAAGGTGGAGCCCAAGCGGCTTGAGCGGTCTAAACACAAACTAACTTACTCGACAAATCAAAATTCAAACAAAAAATTTTCCAAACTCTTGCAATGTAAATAAATTTGTGCTACAATATATAGAAGTTTTTAATTTTATAAATAAAATTTAAAAAGAAGGTAACAAAAATGAAACGCATTACTATCAAAGAAATCTTTGCATCTCCCGAAACATTTGCGGGACAAAAAATCACAGTTGCAGGTTGGGCAAGAACGATCCGTGCATCCAACGTGTTCGGATTTATCGAGCTCAACGACGGAAGCTTTTTCAAGAATCTTCAGGTCGTTTTTGAGGATGCAAAGCTTGAAAACTATAAAGTTATCGCAAAGCAGAACGTTGGTTGCTCATTCGTTATCGAGGGTACTTTAGAGCTTACTCCCGAGGCAAAGCAGCCCTTTGAGCTTAAGGCAGAGGTTATCGACGTTGAGGGTGCATCCACTCCTGACTACCCATTGCAGAAGAAGCGCCACACTCTTGAATATCTCAGAACAATTGCGCATCTTCGTCCCCGTTCAAACACATTCAACGCGGTTTTCCGTGTTCGTTCCGTTGCGGCTTATGCTATCCACAAGTTCTTCCAGGATAGAGGATTCGTTTACGTTCACACACCCCTCATCACAGGAAGCGACTGCGAGGGCGCAGGTGAAATGTTCCAGGTAACAACACTTGACCTTGCAAATCCCCCCAAGACCGAAAACGGCGAAATCGATTACACACAGGACTTCTTCGGCAAGAAGACAGGCCTTACCGTTTCAGGTCAGCTCAACGTTGAAACCTATGCTATGGCATTTGCAAACGTATATACCTTTGGTCCTACGTTCCGTGCGGAGCGCTCTAACACACAGCGTCACGCGGCTGAATTCTGGATGGTAGAGCCCGAGCTTGCGTTTGCTGACCTTAACGATTATATGGATACCGCTGAGGACATGATGAAGTTCGTTCTTTCATACGTTATGGAGAACTGCCCTGCGGAGATGGAATTCTTCAACAAATTCTTCGACAACGAGCTTATTGAGCGCCTTACTGCTCTCATCAACAGCGAGTTCGGTAGAATCACTTATACCGAAGCAGTTGAAAAATTGCAATCCTGTGGACATCAGTTTGAATATCCTGTATATTGGGGAATGGATCTTCAAACGGAGCACGAGAGATACCTCACCGAGGTTATCTTTAAGAAGCCCGTATTCGTAACCGACTATCCGAAGGACATCAAGGCATTCTATATGCGCCAAAACGATGACGGCAAGACCGTAGCGGCGGCGGATATGCTCGTTCCCGGTGTTGGTGAGCTTATCGGTGGCTCTCAGCGTGAGGAAAGAATGGAAAAATTGCTTGAGGCAATGGCTAAATTCAACCTCAATCCCGAGGATTACTGGTGGTACCTTGAGCTTCGTAAGTACGGCGGATGCCGTCACGCGGGCTTTGGACTTGGCTTTGAAAGACTTATTATGTATATGACGGGTGTAAGCAACATCCGTGACGTTGAATCCTTCCCGAGAACAACGGGTAATGCGGAATTCTAATTTGCGCATTCGCCCCGAGCAATCGATTTGCCGTCCTTAAGACGGTGTTGGATCGGTAATTTATTAGTTTTGTATTCATAAAGGAGGTGTTCATTTTGAAATATCATGAAATGAGCAGCCGAGAGCTTGAGGGGCTTTACCTCGAGCTAAAAAATGAATATAGAGCCGTGTGCGAGCGAGGACTTTCTCTCGATCTCTCGCGCGGAAAACCGGGCAGGGAGCAGCTCGATATGATGACGGGCATGCTTGACTGTATATCAAAGAGCGAGGACTGCATTAACGAAAACGGAGTTGACTATAGAAACTATGGAATCCTCGAGGGTATTCCCGAGGCAAAGAAGCTCTTTTCCGACCTTCTTAACATTCCGCCCGAGAATATTTTCGTTGCGGGCAATTCATCCTTGAATCTTATGTACGATACGGTGGCTCGCGCCATGCTCTACGGAGTGCTTGGAAGCGAAAAGCCGTGGTGCAAGCTTCCGGTTGTAAAGTTTATTTGCCCCGCACCGGGCTACGATAGACATTTCGCTATTTGTCAGTCCCTCGGCATCGAGATGATAACTGTGGATATGACTCCGACAGGTCCCGATATGGACGCCGTTGAGGCGCTTGTTGCCCGTGACGGATCGATCAAGGGTATTTGGTGCTGTCCGAAATATTCAAATCCCGAGGGCATCACCTATTCACCCGAAACGGTCGAGCGCCTTGCGAGAATGAAGACGGCGGCAAAGGATTTTAGAATCTTTTGGGATAATGCCTATGCCGTTCACGATCTCTATCCCGATAAGCGCGATGAGCTTGTAGATATTTTTGATATTTGCCTTGAGTGCGGACATATCGATAGAGTTTTCTACTTTGCGTCAACCTCAAAGATATCTTTCCCCGGTTCCGGTGTGGCTATCTTTGCAACGAGCACGAGAAACTTTAATCAAATTCGTCCCATCCTTGCGGCACAAACTATCGGCTTTGATAAAATTAACCAAATAAGACACGTAAAATATTTCGGCAATGCGGATAATATCCGTGCGCATATGCAAAAGCTTGCGGAGATAATCCGTCCCAAGTTCGACATTGTAAAGGATACACTTTCAAGGGAGCTTGGCGAGCTTGAGATTGCCTCTTGGAGCGATCCCAAGGGCGGATATTTTATTAGCTTAAACACTCTTGACGGATGCGCAAAGCGCACCTATAAATTGCTCAAGGGAGCGGGTGTAACGGTTACCACCGTTGGCGCCACCTATCCTTATGGAAACGACCTTCGCGATAGAAATATCCGAATTGCGCCCACCTACCCATCAAATGATGAGCTTCAAGAGGCGATGAACGTCCTCTGCCTCTGCGTAAAGATTGCAAGTATTGAAAAAATGCTTGATATAATTTAAGATGTAAAAATATTTAAAGGAACAACCGAGAGGTTGTTCCTTTTTTGCGTTTCAAATTTTGATTTGTTGGGGTTGTTCGCACCGCAACAGGTGGATAGTTTTGTCCACTTTTTTAAAAGTGGC
>JAZRCO010000118.1:0-1848 GCA_045659855.1 Eubacteriales bacterium
TTTCAAGGTGATGCTCGGGTGCGTGCGTGCCCACGTAGGACTGCGTGCCGACGAGCGTTACCCTGATTTGAAGCGGAGAGTTCGAAAGCATGCGAATGAGCTGCGTTTCGGTTTCCACCTTCGTCGGCATAAGATTGAGGATCGCAATCTCGATGGGACGAATATCCTGACGCTCGGCGCGAAGCTCGTTCATTACGAAGATATTCTCGCTTGCAAGTGTTGAATACGCAGGCATATCCTGCGGTATAATAATTGGCATTATATTTCTTCCTTAATCGTTAATCAAATTTGAGAAAGTGCGTCCTCAAGGTCGGCAATTATATCCTCGATATTCTCAATTCCAACTGAAAGACGAATGAGATTATCAGCAATACCGATGCTTTCGAGGTCCGCTTTTGAGAGCTGACGGTGTGTGGTGGACGCGGGATGAAGAACGCATGAGCGCACGTCGGCAACGTGAGTTACGATCGCAATCATCTTGAGTCCCTCCATAACGACACTCGCCGCCTCAGGTCCCCCCTTAACGCCAAAGCTGAGCATTCCGCCCTGTCCGTTTGGCAAGTATTTTTTAGCAAGGGAGTGGTATTTGTCTTCCTCAAGGGAGCCGTATTTTACCCACTCGACCTTTTTGTGATTGGCAAGGTACTGCGCCACTCTCTCGGCATTGCGGGAGTGTCTTTCCATACGGAGAGCAAGCGTTTCCATACCGAGATTGGTCAAGAATGCGTTTTCGGGGCTCATTATCGCACCGAGATCGCGCATCATTTGAACACGGCACTTCGTTCCAAACGCCTTGTCGCCAAGTGACGAATAGACAAGGCCGTGATAGCTATCGTCGGGAGCATTGAATTCGGGATAACGGTCGCTTGCCGCAAAGTCAAAATTACCGCCGTCAACCACGGCGCCGCCAAGGGCTACCGCATGGCCGTCGAGATACTTTGACGAGGAGTAAAGCACCACGTTTGCTCCAAAATCAAGGGGCTTGCAAAGCACGGGGGTAATGAGTGTGTTGTCCACCATAAAGAGGACGCCGTGCTTCTTCGCAATGCTCGCAATCTTCTCGAAATCGAGCACAACGATGGTGGGATTTGCTACAGTCTCGGCAAAGATGACCTTGGTGTTTTTGTCTATGAGCTTTTCTATATTCTCCGCAGTATCGTCGGGATCGAAGAATCTAGTTTCAATGCCGTACTTTTTAAGCGTAACGGAGAAAAGATTGTAGGTGCCACCGTAAACAGCCGAAGCCGAAACGATGTTGTCACCTGCATTGCAAACGTTGAGCACCGCAAGGAGAGTTGCACTCATTCCGGAAGCGCACGCGATAGCTCCCGTGCCGCCCTCAAGAAGCGCAAGCTTTTCTTCAAATGCATTAAGCGTTGGATTGCCTATTCTCGAGTAGAAGAATCCCTCGCTTTTAAGGTCGAAAAGGTCGGCCATATCCTGCGCCTTTTCGTAGTAAAAGGTCGTGCTTTTAACAACGGGACAAACTCTTGGTTCGCCGCTCTTGGGAGCATATGTGCCCTGCACGCAAATAGTATCAAGCTTTCTTTTATTCATTGAGATACCTTTCTATAAAAAATGAAGTAATTAACTAAGAATTAATTATATCATATACTCAAAGCGATGTCAACAAATCGAATAAAGATTTTATACAAGAAGATATCTACAAATTTTTATTTGTCGAGCATTTTGTTTGCACTAACCAATAGGTTGTTTTGTCCACTTTTTTAAAAGTGGTGCTCCACGCACAGTGGCGCCCGCCGCGTAGGCGAATCGGCATTTCTTTTGTTAGCTTTTCTTTGTGCCTCTTATGGCAAAGAAAAGCGGCTAAATGGTTTTGGTATTCAA
>JAZRCO010000119.1:0-3517 GCA_045659855.1 Eubacteriales bacterium
ATAAAAACACCCCGAATGGCACTTGCCATTCGGGGTGCGATAAGCATTTTCGCACGGTTCCACCCGAAGTTTTAACTTAAAGTTGGATATTCAACGTGACGCTCGGGTGGTATTCCTAAGGTTGCCTTGAAGAACCTCACAGCCAAGGGCTCTCTCTCTGTGCAAGACTGATCGAAAGGAACGTGTCCCTAACATTTTTACGGATTAAATAAGTCCGTTTCTCTTTCTGTTATATTCGGAGCGAGGATTGTAAACCTCACGCCAGTTAAGATCGCCGCGGTCGAGCGCCTGAACGAGGATCTCGGCAGTTGCGATATTGGTTGCAACGGGAATATTGTGAAGGTCGCACATTCTCATCATTTCCGCTTCTTCCTCGTTATATGCGGAGGAGGAGCGTGTATCTCTAAAGTTGAGGAGAAGGTCGATTTCGTTATATGCGATTCTCGAGGTGATTTGCTGTTCACCGCCGTGCTCGCCCGTGAGTAATTTTTCTATTTCAAGACCTGTTGCTTCCGAGATGTACTTGGCAGTAATACTGGTAGCGCAAAGGTTATGCTTACTAAGAATTCCGCAATAAGCGATACAGAATTGTGTCATGAGTTCTTTTTTCATGTCGTGAGCTATAATTGCAATTTCCATCTTTTACCCTTTCTTATATATTAACTATATTAACGATTAAAATAACTAAATTAACGAACGAATAAAATTTACACAATTTACAAAAATATTATATCATAATATAAAAATCTTGTCAATATTTTTTACATTTCTTCGTTCAAAAAATATCCATTTTTCGCAATATTTTTAATCAAAGGGCGGTTTCCGACGGCCTTGGCTTTATTATTTATGTTCGAAACGTGAAAGGCAACGCTGTCTTTACTAATCATCATCCCCGAGAGCTCCTCGATCCGCTCAGCTGACAGGGGATTTGTCGTGTTTTCGATGAGGATTCGCAAAAGGGCGTATTCCGTTTTAGTGGCGTTGAATTTATAGCCGAGATAGACCACTTTGTTATCGTCCGTACTCACGGATAGGTGCTTATAATTCAAATAAATCGTTGCTGATTTTATCTTATTTGCCATATTCTCCTCGTACAAGTGGGATATAAAACGATCCAAGCCCAAGTGGGCTTGGATCATAAAATCATTTAACTAATTAGCCAAGCTTTGCAAGAGCTGCGATAACGCCGTCAAGGTTTTCCTGATATTTAGCCATCTTTGCCTTTTCACCTTCAACTACTGCCGCAGGTGCCTTAGCAACGAATCCTTCGTTGGAGAGCTTCTTAACGATTCTCTCGATTTCACCCTCGAGACGCTTCTTTTCGCCCTCAAGACGTGCCTTTTCCTTTTCGAAGTCGATGATATCGGAAAGGGGAAGGTAGATGGTTGCGGAGTCGGTGATGATTTGTACTGAGTTATCCGCGCTTATTTCGTCGCCGAATTTTTCGGAAACGGCAAGCTCGCTTGCGGATGCAAGACGGATAAAGAACGCTTCACTCGAAGCACCGAAGATATCGGTGTGCTTGGTTTCGATAAATACCTTCGCCTTCTTTGAGGGAGGAACGTTCATCTCGCTTCTTCTTGCACGGATGGCGGTGATGGCATCGATTATCTTTGTCATCTTTTCCGCATCGCCAAGGAAGGAGAGGGAAGGATCGAACTCGGGATACTTGTCGATCATAATGCTCTCGTTAGCGTGAGGAAGTGCCTGATATATCTCCTCGGTGATGAAGGGCATGAAGGGATGAAGGAGCTTGAGCGTGCCGTTGAGAACGTAAGCAATAACGTTTTGGCAAACGAGGTTCGCCTCGGTATCCTTATCGTTGAAGCGCGCCTTTGCGAGCTCGATGTACCAGTCGCAGAAGATATCCCAAGTAAAGCTATAGATCTCGGCAAGAGCAACGCCAACCTCAAAATTATCGAGGTTTGTTACAACTGTTTTTGTGAGCTCGTTGAACTTTGTGAGAATCCACTTATCTTCAAGTGCGAGCTTGCTTTCCTCGGGGAGCTTGATCTCGTCGATAGTAAGATTCATTCTAACGAAACGGGATGCGTTCCAGAGCTTATTAGCAAAGTTTCTTGCCGCCTCGATCTTCTCGTCGGAGAATCTCATATCGTTTCCGGGTGAGTTACCCGTTGCAAGTGCAAAGCGGAGAGCGTCCGCACCGTACTGATCGATGATTTCAAGGGGATCGATACCGTTTCCAAGGGATTTGGACATCTTTCTACCCTGAGCATCTCTAACAAGACCGTGAATAAATACTGTTGAGAAGGGCTTTTGACCCATATGCTCAAGACCTGAGAAAATCATACGGGAAACCCAGAAGGTGATGATATCGTAACCTGTTACGAGCACGCTTGTGGGATAGTATCTCTTGAGATCCTCGGTCATCTCGGGCCAGCCGAGAGTCGAGAATGGCCAAAGCGCGGAGGAGAACCAGGTGTCAAGAACGTCCTCGTCCTGACGAACGGGCTTGCCGCACTTGGAACAGGTTGTGATATCCTCTTTAGAAACTGTCATTTCTCCGCAATCGTCGCAGTAGAAGGCGGGAATTCTATGACCCCACCAAAGCTGACGGGAGATACACCAGTCGAGGATATTATTCATCCAGTTGAAGTAATTCTTTGAGAATCTTTCGGGGATGAAGTTGATATCGCCGCTTTCAACCGCCTCAATAGCGGGCTTTGCGAGGGGCTTCATCTTAACGAACCACTGATCGCTCGTCATGGGCTCAACGGTGGTTCCGCAACGGTAGCAAACGCCAACGTTATGATCGTGGGGAACGGTCTTTACAAGGAATCCCTGCTCCTCAAGATCGGCAACGAGTGCCTTTCTGCACGCATAGCGATCCATACCCTCGTACTTGCCCGCATAAGCGTTCATCGTAGCGTCGTCGTTCATTACCTTGATTTGCTCAAGATCGTGGCGCTGACCAACGAGGAAGTCGTTGGGGTCGTGCGCGGGGGTGATCTTTACGCAGCCCGTACCGAAGCCGATCTCAACGTAATCGTCGGCAATTACGGGGATCTCTCTATTTACGATGGGCAAAATAAGAGTTTTGCCGATGAGATGCTTTGTATTTTCATCGTCGGGGTTAACCGCAACCGCAGTATCACCGAACATTGTTTCAGGACGTGTTGTTGCAATTTCTACGTAACCGTCTTCACCTTTAATCGGGTACTTAATGTGCCAGAAATTACCGGGCTGGTCTTTGTAGTCAACTTCTGCATCTGAAAGAGCAGTAAGACAGTGAGGACACCAGTTGATAATTCTGTAACCTCTGTAAATAAGTCCTTTTTCGTAGAGGTTAACAAATACTTCGCGTACAGCTTTTGAACAACCTTCGTCCATAGTGAAGCGTTCGCGAGACCAGTCGCAAGAAGATCCCAACTTTTTCAATTGTTCTACTATGGTGCCACCGAAATTTTCTTTCCATTCGAAAGCTCTTTTTAAGAATTCATCTCGTCCCAATTCTTCCTTAGACAAGCCTTCATCTTTTAATTGCTTGACGATTTTT
>JAZRCO010000120.1:0-6154 GCA_045659855.1 Eubacteriales bacterium
TACAAGTATTCGACGGACATTTCTTCGTCCGTACTACGAAAACCAATCCTACGGATTGATTTTCTAAAATTTACTCACATATTGCCTCATAATAAGGTTCGTGCGAACAACGTGACTATTAGCATAGCAGCAAATTATAGATTTTCGAGCCGCCTGTTAAAATGGCGAGAAAATCGTTATGTGTTGCCCTGCAACACAATTTGCGCGGCTCAAGTAGGGTTAGCACATTCGCTCCGTTTATTGCCGCGAAGCTCCATTAAAAAATTTTTGGTTCTTTTTTCAAAAAGAACATTATTCTTTTCTTAAACTAACTTGACGCAAAACAATCGATTGGTGCGGTGCGAACACACCGTTAAATCCCAATTTATGAGCAAATAACAAAAAGGCGCTCGGATGAGCGCCTTTTATAATTGCTTATCTTATTTTGTTGTAAAGTTAAGCTCGTTGCAAACCTTACCATTTTCTGTAATAACTGCGATTACACAGCCGGCATAATAGTTCTTGCCGTTCCAGTTACAGGGAACGATTTCAACTGTGATCTCCTGACCTGCGAATTCCTTGAGCCAGTTGTATTGGCTTGCGCTAGAGGAGTAGAGAGTAATTTGATTTCCGTTGGGAGTGTTAAGCTTAATGTTTGTGTAATAAGCGCTTTCGTTAATAACGATTGTGCCCTTAGCAACGTAAACCTCAGTTGAGTGGTCCTCGTCCGCGTTGAGCGCATAGAAATCGTCAAGAGTCTTGTCGGTAATGAAGGATGCTGTGGAGTACTCGTGGTTACCGTAATAGTTAACCTTTACTGTAGCACTTGTGATGCATGTTACGCCAAAGCCCTTGCTTCCGCTATTGAACTTATCTCTCAAACCTTCAATGATAACCTCTTGACCGAGTGCGAGACCTTCCCAAACGGAAGAGTCGTTTACAAGGATGGCGATAACGCCGGACTCGTCGATAAGGTAGAAGCCGTCTTTGTTAACGAGAGAGGGACCAATGATACCTTTAACGGAAATTGTTTCACCAACTGTAGAAGCGATTGCCTCGTCGATTGTAAGATAATCAACTGCAACGGGAGCGTCAACTGTGATTTGAATTGTTTCGGAGTGAGTATATTCACCGTAGGTTGCCGTAATAGTTACGTTTGCAACGCCTGAGCCCTGGCAGTTGAGTGTTACTGTGCCGGGATTATCAACAGTGAAGTAAACTATGCTCTCATTGTCGGATTCATAGGAAATGGTTGCATTTTCGAAGCCGAGAAGATCGGAGGAAATGCTTGTGGGGAGCTCCTTGAGGGGGTTACCTGTGTAAGAAGCAAGGAACTGATCGATTGCGTGATATTCAATTACGAATTCGGGAGTCTTTGAAAGATCGAATTCGAATCCCTCGTCGTAAACTGCTACGGGAAGGAATCTAAAGTAGCAATCACTTGATGTAGACTTTGCATTCATGGGAGAAAGATATACTGTGCAAATCTTTCCGTCGAACTGATCGAGCCAAGAGAAGTCGGAGCCGTTGCACTGTGTATATGTGTATGCGCCCGTTGTGCCGTCAAGGTCGAAGAAATAGTAGTTTACAAAGCCGCTACCGGGAACCTTTTTAACGAGAGCGTTGGTCTTAAATGTTGTTGTAGTAACGTTTTCAGTTACAGGAATATTGAGAATTTCCTTAACTGTCTTTTCCTCACACCAAGAGAAGTCTATCTCGTTTGTGCCCTTATCGTTTTCATAGAGGATTGCATCGGAAATTTGGCAGCAGCCCTTGTAACCGTGCTTGTTTGCATTGTTGGATTCAGTCTCAAGCACCCAATAATCCTTTGAGCCGAGAACTGTTATCTTGTTGCCGATGGAAACCTGACCTGCAATGTCAGCATCGTAAACGTAGATGGAGTTTGTATCGTCCACAAGGTAAACTCCGCTGGGCTTCATGCCGTTAGCGTATGTGATTCTTGCAACAACGCCTGTTACGGAAATCTTTGTACCAAGAGCTGTATCACGAGCCGCTGCAACTGTCATTGCGGTGTATTCGGTAACGTCGATATCACCCTTGTCCGCAGGTGTGAACTCGATAAGACGAGCGTTCTTTACCTGGGGTGTTCCGTTATATGTGTTGAGAGTACAGTGAAGAAGAACTTCATCTCCCTTAACGGGCTTTTCCTCGAAATCAGCATAGCCGATGGAGCCATCAGCGCTATACGTACCGTAAACGTAGATCTCGCCTGTTTCGTCGGCAATGGTCATCTCGCCGTAAGCGGGATTGCTAACCTTAACGATTGTAGCGCGAATGTAATATCTAACCGTGGGATTTGTGCTTGTTTCCGCCAAAGCTATTTCGATAGCTTCAGCTACTGTGAGAACTCGGTCGGGATCGGGATCAGGATCGGGATCGGGATCAGGATCGGGAGTTTCTGTTGTTGTGGAATCGGTGGGCTCGGTAGTATCGGTTACGTCGCCGCCGAAGAGGTTACAGCTCGAAATTGTGAGCAAGAGCATCACAAGAACAAGCATAAGGGAGACAATTCTCTTGAAGTTCATTGGTTGTTACTCCTTTGGTTATGATTTTAATATGTACATAGTTGTACAATTACATTTTATAACCAAGTATATAAAAAGTCAATATAAATATCGTATTTTAGGTTTTTTTGTGAAATTTTGTTATGTAACTTGATTTTGAGAATGGTATATTGTATAATATCTATATCAACACAGGGGGTACACCGAAATGAGTTTTAAAAACTGTTTTTTAGAGCAGCTGAAGAGTCATGCGTCGATGCAGTATCAGGATGCTATGAAGCTATGCTATCAAGCGGCATTTGGCGCGGAGCATCTTTTGTTTGACGAGGATGCGGCAAGGG
This sequence comes from Eubacteriales bacterium, assembly GCA_045659855.1. Taxonomy (GTDB): domain Bacteria; phylum Bacillota; class Clostridia; order Oscillospirales; family CAG-272; genus RGIG4608. The sequence goes on from JAZRCO010000120.1 coordinate 2,846, forward strand.
AATACCTTGAGGAAGAATTTGCTCGCACCGAGTCTTGTGATTGCCCTCTTGTGGAATACGTGTGCGATGATCTTTGCCGCGTAAATATAGGCGCGTGGAAGCGCATGGGATTGCCCATCGACGAGCTTTTTGACGCATTCAAGCGCTCGGCGACCTTGCGTGAGGAGCCCGAAAAGACGTTTTTGCTTTGCGCCGACGAGGCGGAGCAGGTAATGAAGGAAGAAATGGCGGATTTTTCGAGCGAAAAATGGAGAGCGCTCATTGATTATTACGTGAAAAACGGCTTGTGTCCCGTGCGTCATAGCGAGGAATACAGAAACGCCGAAAGACCCGCTTATAGAATAGTTAAGACAGCTTATCTCAAGGAGGAGTGGCTATGACAGTAAAGCTTTTTATTTCCGCAATGCTTAAATTTTCGCTTGGAGTGATCCTTGTTGGCGCATTGATATTTTTGCCCGCTGGCACTCTCGGTTTTTTAGGCGGCTGGCTCCTTATGGGAATTCTTTTCGTTCCGATGTTCGGTGCGGGAATCGTTATGATGATAAAGAACCCCTACCTTCTTTCAAGTCGACTTGATGCCAAGGAAAAGGAGAGGGAGCAAAGTATTGTCGTGAAATTGAGCGGACTGATGTTTATTCTCGGATTCGTTCTTGCGGGACTCGACTTCCGCTTCGGTTGGATCAAGCTGCCCTTCACGGTAAACATCGTGGCGGCGGTGGTGTTCATCATCTCGTATTTGATATATGCCGAGGTGTTAAGAGAGAACACCTATCTTTCAAGAACTATTAAGGTCGTTGAGGGGCAAAAGGTGGTTTCAACGGGGCTTTACGGCATCGTTCGACATCCGATGTATTTTGCAACGGTTTTGCTCTTTATGTCAATGCCGTTGGTGCTCGGTTCACTTGTTTCCTTCGTAGTATTCTTGGCGTATCCCTTTATTATAGCGGCTCGCATCAAGAACGAGGAAGAGGTGCTCGTCCGTGAGCTCGACGGATATGAGGAATATAGAAAAAGGGTGAAATATAGAATGCTTCCGTTTATTTGGTAGGAGGGAAAATGAATTTTTTATTTGATCTTTACGGCACGCTTGCCGATATAAAGACTGATGAGGAGAAGGCGTCGCTTTGGTCAGGTTTTGCGACCTTGCTCGGCGAGGATGACGGCGTACGCGTTAGAGAAGAATACCTCGCGATTTGCAAAAGGCACTCCGATGCGAGAGAGCATAAATTCGTTGAATTCGATCTTCTCTCCGTGTTTGAGGAGATGCTTGAGACGAGAGGGAATAGCAAGGATAAGGCGCTTGCCCTCGCGCGTGGATTTAGAGTGCTTTCAAGGGAAAAACTAAGACTTTTTCCCTTTGTAAAGGATATTTTGATAGGACTTAAGGAGCGCGGCGCGGGAGTATATCTTGTGTCGAATGCGCAGGCGTGCTTTACTAAAGCTGAGCTTGACGAGTTGGGAATTACCGAGCTTTTCGACGGTATACTCATTTCAAGTGATGCGGGAGTGAAAAAGCCGCACGGCGAGATCTTTGAGGTTGCGTTTAGAAAATTTGGGCTCGCTCCAAGGGAATGCTATTACGTTGGAAACGACCTTCATGACGACGTTTTGGGCGCTTGCGGAGTTGGTCTTAAGACCGTGTATATCGAAACCGAGCAATCGGGCAAATATCCCGAAATAGACGCAGTTCCAAGCTTTACTGTGGAAACGCACAAGGAAATGATGGAAAAGCTCTTTGAGCTTTGTTAGGAGATAATTAATGATTAGTGCAAAGGATCAAAGGAGAAGGGAAAGGATATTAAACGGAAATCTCGTGGTCGCGATCATCAGCATTTGCGCTCCGATTTTTCTCTATAATCTGTTCAACTCCTTTTATGCGGTAATAGACGCGGTAGTCGTTGCCAAGATAGATCCCACAAGCGTTAGCGCGGTTGCGATGCTTTCACAAATACAGCACCTGCTTTCCTCGCTCGGCTCAGGTATTGCCGCAGGCGGAGGAATCATCGTTGCCCGTCTTTTCGGCGCGGGAGATATGGATAAGGCGAGATTTCACTCCAATCAAGTGATCTCACTTTCAAACGTTATAGTTGTGCTGCTACTCGGCACGTGCTTGCCGCTTGCGGTACCCATAATGCGCTTTTCGGGCGTCCCCGATGAGCTCATTAATATCGGCACAAGCTATTTTATCGTGCAAATTTTAACTCTTGCATTTGTGTTTTATAATAGCGTCTTTATGGCGATGCAAAAGGCAAAGGGTAACACGAAAATAATGTTTTGGCTCAATATCCTCGTTATGATGATAAAGCTTGCACTCTCCGTGCTTTTCGTTTGGGAGATGGGCAAGACCGACATAATGTGGGTGGCAATAGCTACAATGGTGGGACAGGCGGTCATGTTTGTCATTTTGGCATTTATGATGTTCGATAAGAGCAACGTCTTTTTAATAAAATTTAGTGAATTTAAACTGAGGGCAAGCGTGTGTAAGGAGATAATTGCCATCTCCTTGCCGATATTCCTTGGCAAGTTTATATTCTCATTCGGTAAGGTGAGCGTTAACGGAATGTGCAAGGCATACGGTCCGCTTGTGGTCGGTGCGCTTGGCGTTTCCAATAATATGTGTGGACTCGTTACAACGCCTATTAACTCGTTTGAAGAGGGAACATCCACTATAATCAGTCAAAATCTTGGTGCAGGCAAGCATAAGAGAGCGATCGACACCTTCAAAAGATCGTTCATAATGGCAACGCTTCTCGGCATCGTGGGATATATCCTCGTGCGCTTCGTTTGTCAGGATGCCATCATCGAGCTTTATAATCAAAATAAGCTCGCCGAGGGAGCTGAAGAGTTTTTGGCTCTCATTAAATCCATAAATAGATACGATTCACTCTCGATTCTCGCTCTTGCGGTGAATTCGGCGGTGCTCGGTGTCCTTTATGGCTTTGGAAAAACAAAAATGACAATGGTGCTGAATATCAGCCGTGTTTTCGTGTTTAGAATACCCGTTTTGTGGTATTTGCAAACCTTCCATAAGGAGATAGGCGCCGAGGCGGCGGGCATTTCTATGGGAATAAGCAATATTTGCATTGCAATGGCATCGCTTTTGTGCCTCGCGATCTTTGTTTGGCGAATGAACAAAACGGAAAAAGAAGGCGTCAAATAGAAAAAGACCTCGAATCGAGGTCTTAGGAACCACTTTTGCGCGAGCGTTTGAGCTTGTCCACAGTTTACGGACGCAAAAGAATGTTTGCCGAGGCAAACATTAAGGGTTCAAGCGTTAATTTGTCAATGAAAATCAAAAGAGAGAGACGA
>JAZRCO010000121.1:0-4435 GCA_045659855.1 Eubacteriales bacterium
GCGTTAAGGGCCCCGTCCTCACCATCGTTATGGACGGTGTTGGTCTTGCTCCCGATACCGTTTCAAATGCGGTAGCAGGCGCTTACACGCCCACACTCGATATGCTCATGGCTAAATATCCCATGGTTACACTCAAGGCGCACGGAACGGCAGTTGGTCTTCCCTCCGATGACGATATGGGTAACAGTGAGGTTGGTCACAACGCACTTGGATCAGGTCAGGTTTTTGCACAGGGTGCAAAGCTCGTTTCCAACTCTATTGAAAGCAAAAAGATGTTCTCATCAAGCACTTGGTGCGAGCTCGTTTCCAACGTTAAGGCAAACGGCTCTACCCTTCACTTTATGGGACTTTTCTCCGACGGTAACGTTCACTCACACATCGATCACCTCAAGGCAATGCTCGCACAGGCAAAGGAAGAGGGCGTGAACAATGTTAGAATTCACATCCTTATCGACGGACGTGACGTTGGCGAAACAAGCGCACTTGAATACATTCTTCCCTTTGAGGATTTCCTCGCTTCTCTCAACGGCGACGGCTTTGACGCTCGCATTGCAAGCGGTGGTGGTAGAATGAAGATCACTATGGACCGTTACGAAGCAAACTGGGCTATGGTTGAGCTCGGTTGGAAGACACACGTGCTCGGCGAGGGACGTCAGTTCGCTTGTGCGGCTGATGCAGTTAACGCTTACCGCGAGGAATTCAAGGTGATCGACCAAGACCTTCCCCCCTTCGTTATCGCTGAAAACGGTTCCCCCGTCGGCACTATCAACGACGGCGACAGCGTTATCTTCTATAACTTCCGCGGCGACCGTTCCATCGAAATCTCAAAGGCATTTGAGGGCGGTGCGGACTTTGACAAGTTCGACCGAGTTAGAGTTCCCGCAGTCGTTTACGCAGGTATGCTCGAATACGACGGCGACCTTCACATCCCCTCAAAGTACCTCGTAAATCCCCCCGAAATCACAAACACTCTCGGTGAATACCTCACAAATTCAGGTGTTAGCCAGCTCGCAATCTCCGAAACTCAAAAGTACGGTCACGTGACCTACTTCTGGAACGGTAACAAGAGCGGCAAGTTCTCCGAGGAGCTTGAAACCTATATCGAAATCCCCTCCGACGTTGTTCCCTTCGAGCAAAGACCTTGGATGAAGTGTGCGGAAATCACCGACAAGCTCATCGAATGTCTTGATAGCGGAAAGTATGCATATCTTCGTGTAAACTTCCCCACCGGCGATATGGTAGGTCACACGGGTAACCTTGCGGCAACAAGATGCTCAATGGAGGCACTTGACCTTCAGCTCAAAAGAATCATCGACGTTGTTGACAAGCTCCACGGCGTGGCTCTCATCACTGCCGACCACGGTAATGCCGACGAGATGTATGAAATGGACAAAAAGACACAGCAGCCCAAGCCCAACAAGGACGGCTCCTTCAAGGCAAAGACAAGTCACACTCTCAATCCCGTTCCCTGCATCATCTACGATAATTTCTATGCAGAAAATTATACGGTGAAGGCGGATAACGGTCAGTTCGGTCTTGCAAACGTAGCGGCTACGATGGTTAACCTTCTCGGCTACGAAGCGCCCAAAATGTGGAACGAATCCGTAATTGAGATTAAATAATCAAAGAAAGTAAAAAGAAAAACCCAACGGAATTTCCGTTGGGTTTATTTTTTACGTACAGGTTTTTTCGAGAAGGTCGAGCACCCTCTCAAATTTATCGGGCAAGGGAGATTCAAATCTCATCATGTCCCCGCTTGTGGGATGCGTGAGGTGGAGCTCCTTCGCGTGCAGGCACTGACCGTCGATGCAGTCCTTATGCAATGCCTGAAAGCGAGTTTTATTGCCACCGTAAACCTCGTCGCCAAGAAGCGGATGACCGAGATATGCCATATGCACTCTTATTTGATGCGTTCTTCCCGTTTCGAGTCGGCACTCAACGTAATCAAAGCCGTTGAATCTCTTTAACACTCTATAGTGCGTTATCGCCTCGCGTGACGTATAGGCGTCGTTCTTAATGACCGCCATTTTCTTTCTATCCACAGGATGACGTCCTATCGGCTCGTTCACCGTTCCCGAAAGCTCCTTAAGATTTCCAATCACCACCGCATGGTAGATACGGAAAACGGAGTGGTCCTTTAGCTGCTCGGAGAGTGAGAGGTGGGAAGGATCGTTCTTTGCCACCACCAAAAGTCCGCTCGTATCCTTATCGATACGGTGGACTATTCCCGGACGGGCAACACCGCCCACGCCCGAAAGCGAATCTCCACAGTGGTGCAAAAGTGCATTCACGAGCGTACCGTCGGGATTCCCCGCGGCAGGATGAACGACCATTCCCGACGCCTTATTCACCACGATGATATCGCTATCCTCGTAAACGACGTCGATGGGTATATCCTGAGGCACGACCTCGCATTCCACCACGTCGGGATGGAACACTTCAACGAGGTCGTTCTCTCTTATTTTATAGTTTTTTGCAACGCTCTTACCGTTGACGAGCACCATTTCCGATTCCACGAGCTTTGCGCCCGCACTTCGGGATATCTTCTCCCTCTCGGCAACGACCGTATCGATTCTTTGACCGATATCATCCTCGATGAGCTTAATTACCGTCTTTTGCATCGTCTTGTTCTATTTCAGAACCGTTTTGCTCTATTTCAGCTTCCTCTTGCTCATCGGCACTCGCCTGTGCCAGTGCGAGCTTTTGCGCCTTTTCCTTTTTATTCGCCTCTATCTCCTCAAGTATTACCTGGAGAGCAAAAAGTCCAACACCAACGCAAACGAAGGAATCCGCAACGTTGAATATCGCAAAGTTGATAAGTCTAAAATCGAGCATATCTATTACGTAGCCAAGCAAACAACGGTCTATCATATTTCCGATTCCGCCGCCCACGATAAAGCTGAGGGCAACGCCAAGGAGCTTTGAATCGTTTCTCTTATGCCACAAATAGATGGACAAAACGATTATCGCAACTGTGGAAACGGTCATAAATACCCATCTGTGGTCGGAGAGAATGCTAAATGCAGCTCCCTTATTTTGAACGTATGTGAAATGGAAAACGTCGGGTATGAGAGCAAACGTTTCGTGAAGGTCAAGATTTATAACTGTCAGCCATTTTGTAAGCTGGTCTAAAAAGATTACACCAGCTATTATCATAAGCCATACAAGCATATTTTTCTCCTTATACTTCGAGAATTTTTCTACATCTTTCGCAAATGAAGCCCTCTTCATCCTGAACGCCCTCGGTGGAGTATGTCCAGCAACGATCGCACTTATGTCCGTCCGCCTTATCTACCACAACGGCGATTCCGCTTTCGGTCTCATTGAATGCGCCCTCGGGTGCTTCTCCAAGGAGAACCTTTGCCTGAGAAACGATGAATACTGTTGCAAGGTCGTTTGCAAAGCTATCAAGCAACGTCTTGTGCTCATCGTTGGTAGTGTAGATCGTGAGCTTTGCATCAAGGGACTTACCGATGAGCTTGGATGCACGGGCAAGCTCGAGTGCCTTCATAACGTCGTCACGGAGTGTGAAGAGCTTGTTCCATCTATCGCTGATATCGCCAAAGCTCATCTCCTCGGAGTATTCGGGCATGAGGTTAAGGAATACGCTATCCTTAACGTCGCTTGAGGAGTGAGGCATTGCCTGCCAAATCTCCTCGGCTGTGAAGGAGAGCATGGGAGCGATGAGTCTTGTCATGCCTGAGATGATGAGATACATCGCAGTTTGAGCACTTCTTCTTGCCTTGCTATCCTTTCTCTCAACGTAAACTCTATCCTTTGTAATGTCGATAAAGAGCTTGGAGAGGTCGTTTGTGCAGAAATTGTTTACGCTATGGTAAACCGTATGGAATTCAAATGTGTCGTAGCCCTCGCGGATAACCTTTGCGAGATTGTTAAGGCGACTAAGAGCCCACTTATCTATCTCGTAAAGCTCGTCGATCGCTACCATATCGGTATCGGGATTGAAATCGTTAAGGTTAGCGAGGATGATACGGCTTGTATTTCTAATCTTTCTATAGGTTTCGGAAAGCTGCTTAAAGATATTGTCGGAAACGCGAACGTCAACACGGTAGTCGCTGGATGCAACCCAAAGACGAACAAGGTCGGCACCGTATTTGCCCACCATCTCCTCGGGAGCGATGGAGTTACCGAGGGATTTGTGCATTGCCTTACCCTCTCCGTCAACTACCCAACCGTGTGTAAGAACGGTCTTAAAGGGTGCGCCCTGTCCTACCGCGCCAACGGCAGTAAGAAGTGATGACTGGAACCAACCTCTGTACTGGTCAGCACCCTCGAGATATACGTCTGCCGCTTCACCAAGCTCGCGATAAAGGTCGGGAGCGCAGAAATGTGATGAGCCGGAGTCAAACCAACCGTCAAGGGTATTATGCTCCTTTGTAAAGTGTACGCCACCGCAGTGAGGACATACGAAGCC
>JAZRCO010000122.1:0-6267 GCA_045659855.1 Eubacteriales bacterium
GTTTTTTTGCTTATTTTTTCACCCGTGGGGACTTTTTTCTCTTGAACGAGCGGTATTTCGATTTCAAGAGTGTACACCACCTTGCCCAAAACCGTTCCCGAGGCACGGGAAAAACGAAGTGGCGCCTTGCCCTCCTTGTGGATTCCGCTCACCAAAAGGTCGCCCGAACGAACGAAATCGCCCTCCTTGACGGCAACGAAGCCCGTATATGCCTCAACGCTTACGATCTGCGCATCGAAATTAGATATTAGATTAGCACTTCTTTTGTTTTCGTCCCTAACCTCCGTATCGATCACCTCAAGCACCTCTACCCTTGCGACCGTGCCCGAAATATTTATCGATAGCCAAGCGATATCTTCATTGTTTATCATTACGCGCTGCTCAATGGAATCGGTATTCAAGCGCGATATTCTTTTCCCCACGGACAAGCCGTATTCATCGAGACTCCTTGCTATCTCCTCACCCGTCAAACGGTGGTTGCCGACAACGTCGATTCTCCATATCACACCCTGCGAAAGCAGGAATATACACAAAGCCATAGCAGCGCCCGCAAGAAGCCCCCACCTACCCTTAAGGCGTGATAGGGCGATAGGCATTCCGTGCGCGGAGCGCACCTTGACCCGTATTTGCCACATTCTACAGGCGGTGAGGATGTTACGTAGCTCAATAGACGACACCTTCAAAGTAACGCTTCTTGCGTCCTCGTCGATAAATATGCTATAGTAATTGAAGCCGTACCGCAGGCAAAGGTTCAAAAAATCCTCTAAAAGAGAGCGCGGAACGTCAATATAATGATAGCCGAAAAGCCAAAGGATGATACTCGTCTTGCGCTCGTTCGCGCGAGACGACTTCCCGTTATTTTTCATGTTCTTCCCCATTTTAGCGCCCCCTTTTTGCTATTTCAAGCGAGGATATCTCCCCATTCACACGGACTATTCCCCCAAGATAAGATGAGCAAAAAAGTCCCTCTCCCACTATCCTTAGGACGTATTTTTTAAGCAAGAGTCTTATCTCCGTTTCGCTATAATGCAAAAAGCGAGTGACCTCCCTAACCGTTAGCTCCGAGGAGCCGCGCATCTCGAGAGCGTCTCGCTCGTCAACAAGCTCGTCAATATCTAAAGCACGGCGAATCTTTTCGCCAAGCCCTTCCTTATCCTTCATAAATCACCACTCCATGCTAATATAATTTATTAATATCTATGAAGGGACCGTTTATAAAATGACCAAGCAAAAAATTCAAGACAAAAAGTTAATTATTAAAAGAAGGAGCATACCCTCTTTTTCAAATACCTTCTCTTTGATAGCATCCGTCTTTTTGTTCGCTCTTTTGCTTAAAAATCCTACCCTCACGCAAGCATCGGTCTTTGGCTCACTAAAGCTGTGCGCCACACTGCTCATCCCCTCCCTATTTCCTCTCATGGTGGCATCGGAGATAGCGGCGGAGTGCGGCGCCGTGGAGCGACTTACCCGTCCAATTATTGCCCCAATAAGCAAGCTGCTTGGAATAAGCAAAAGAGCTACCTCGCCCTTCTTTTTGGGACTCGTCGGCGGATACACGACCTCCCTTTCGGATGCCCTCTCGCTCTACAGAAGAGGATTGATAAGCAAATACGATTGCGAGAGGATAATTGCCTATTCGAGCATGCCCTCCCTCGCCTTTTTGAGCGGATTCGTGGGTGCAAGCACGCTTGGTAGCTCAACTGCAGGTTGTATTTTGTGGCTTATCTGCATTGCTTCAACAATAATCCTTGCTCTTTGCGAGCGACTTTTTATAAAAGCAAAAAGAGAAAATTCTTTAGACGGTACTAATCATCAAGCGCCCTCTTCTTATGCTTGGCGTGAAAATGACTCCTCAAGCATCTCCCTTTCTAAAATACTTGTAAATGCGATATCACACTCGGCTCACTCAATGCTCATCATTTGCGCCTGCGTTGTGTTCTTCTCAACACTCAAGGCGGCGCTTAAATTTCCTCTTTCCGAGCTTGGAATGTCGGATAACGTACAGCGCATAATACTCGGCGCACTCGAGCTGACAAGCGGAATATCGGAATGCGCATCCCTGCCCTCCCTCTCCGACCGTACCGCACTTTGTGCCTTCTTCGTTGGATGGTCGGGACTTTGCGTGCATTTCCAAATAATCGCACTTTGTGACGGTGTGGCGCTTTCCTTTAAGAAATATTTCATCTTTAAGCTGCTGCAAGGACTTTTGTGCCTCGCCCTTGCACATTTGCTTCTTTAACGGCAACAAAAAGCCGACGCTAAAAAAGCGTCGGCTTTAATTATTTTTAATTTTATCTTCTTTTCGAAGCAAGGTCTATAACGAATACCGCAAATACTCCTGCGATACAAATATACACGAAAAGATTTCCTATATAAGAATAGAGAGTTCTTCCGCTTGAAGCGTACACGCTATCGATAACGTATCCCGCCGTGTAAATCTTCATATCGTTAATTACCTCACCCTTATCGCTGACTATCGACGTGATGCCCGTATTACCGCAGTTAACAGTATATTTGCCCTGCTCGACTGCACGCAAAATGTTTTGAGCGTGGTGCATGTAGAGCGCTCTTGAATCGTAAAACCACGAATCGTTCGAGGGAATTATGAGCATCTCGGCGCCCACCGAAGCGGTATCTATACCGAGCTGCTCGTATATGGAGTCAAAGCAAATTAGCGTTCCGACCTTTATTGGATTCTCGCCAAGTGTTGCATCAAACACGGTGGATTTCTCACCCGCAGCCACTTCCGAGAAAATATTGATATGCGCAAGCACGGGAGCTACGGCATATACAACGTCCGCCATTGGAAGAAACTCTCCAAACGGCACGGGCTTTCTCTTAGCATAGGCATTAATGATTTGATTACCGTCGGGATAGAAGACCGAAACCGCACTTCTTGTCTCGCCCTCCCCATCAACAAAGCTACCGAGCACTATGGTAACGTCAAGATCCTGAGCAAGCTCGGAGATGACCTGACTAATTTTAAAATATCCCCTGCCCGACATAAAGATCAAGCTGTGGATGTCAAGCGGAAAGGCGCCCTCGGGCCATACCACAAGCTGTGCGCCGTCGGCGGATGCATTCTTTGTCAGCTCGGCGAATGCCTCGTAAATGGGAATAGCGCCCTCAAGCGTGCCCGATTGACGGTTTCCCTGAACGCTCGCAACCTTTATTTCCCTTTCACAGTCAACGCGAGGGATAAAATAGAGGGCGGTGCCAAGCAAGGTGTGAATCAACATGATCGCAAGGGCGGCTAAGGCAACCGTTCTTTTTTTGTCGGCAACAAATATCGCATAAGCAAGTAAAAAGTTAAATGCGACAATGATAAAGGTCAAAAAGTACGGTCCAAATAGCGATGCCGATTGCATAAGTATGGGCATTTTCGTTTGAGAAAGAGCCATTCTCGCCCACGGAACTCCCGCCCAAGTAAAGGTTTGCGTCCACTCGTTCACGGCAAAGAGAGATGCAACAACGAGCACAAGCAAGACGGGCCATTTTTTGTAGAGCGAGGTCTTAACAAGCTTGGATATCACAATGAACGTGAGTGCCGAAAAGACGCTTTGAAGCATCGAAAGTCCAACCCACGCAAGTGCGATGACGATTAGTGATTCGAACTTTCCAAGTCCCGCAAAATCGAGGGGATAGAAATAGACGAACCAGTGAAACGCCATCAAGTCAAAGCTCATAAAGAAAACAAAGCCGTCAATATATGCTTGCTTCGTTTTGTATTCCCAGTCGCCAATGCGCTTGAAAATAGCGTACGCTAACGGGATGAGCGCAAAATAGGCGATAAATCCCACCTCGGCAAACAGTACCGAAAGGCCAATGAGAATGCCACTTAAAAATATATAAAATCTTAGATGTATTTTTTCAAAAATACTCCTCATTTTATAGCTCCAATCAAATAAATTCTTTCAAGAACCAAACGTCATCTCGCGAGAGCTTGACCTCTTTCCCCTTAAGATAGCCGAGTGCTCCGCTATCATCGTCAAAATCGAAGCGCAAGCGATATGCGTAAAGCGCTTGGTATTTGTATCCACGTGCGCGGTCATCCTTGTTGATGCCGTATTTTCCGTCCCCCACAAGAGGATGTCCAATATAGCTCATATGCGCGCGGATTTGGTGTGTTCTACCCGTAACAAGATCAATTTCAAGCAAGCTCATTCCGTTTTTCTCGGAGATCACCTTATACTTCGTAATGATATTCTTCGAGCCCCTCACCTGCTTATCAAAGATTTTAACTTGATTTTTATCGCTGTCCTTTAGGAGAAAGCCCGTGAGAGTATCCGCCTTTTTGGGCATTTTACCGTGCACCACACAGTAATAAAATTTTGATATCTCGTCGTTCTTGATCTTTTCGTTCATTACGCGTAGCGCCTCGGCATTTTTTGCGCCGATAACGATTCCGCCCGTGTTTCTGTCGATACGGTTGCAAAGCGCGGGCGCAAAACTTTGCTCACTTTCGGGGTCGTATTCGCCCTTTTGGTAAAGGTATGCCTTGATGTGCATAATGAGAGTGTTGTCCTTGCCCTCATCGTCCTCGTGTACTAGAACGCCGGGACGCTTGTTGCAAAGAATAATGTTCTCATCCTCGTAAACCACCGTTAGCTTGGGCGTGATGGATGCAAGTGCGCTTTCGTCCTTTTCGGGCGAGTCGAAGAACTCATCCTTGATAAAAAGCTGAACAACGTCACCCTCTTGGAGCATGTATTTTTGCTCCGTTCGAGCACGGTTGACCTTTATCTTTTTGGTCCTAATGTACTTATACATCAACGAAGTTGGAAGCCCCTTGACCGCCTTGGATAAAAACTTATCCAAGCGCTGCCCCGCATCGTTCTTTTTAATTAGAAATTCTTTCATTTTCACTCCAAAAAAACAAGGAGAGGTTATATCCCTCTCCTTGCAACGTACAAAAAATAATAATTAAAGTGTCCCGAAATTTCTGTCGCCTGCGTCGCCAAGACCGGGAACGATATAGTCGTGCTCGTTGAGCTTTTCATCCATAGCGGCGGTGTAGATATCAACGTCGGGATGGTCGGCCTGTACCTTTGCAACGCCCTCGGGACATGCAACAAGGCACATGAATCTGATCTGCTTGCAATGGTATTTGTTCTTGAGCATTGTAAGTGCGTCGGATGCGGAACCGCCTGTTGCGAGCATGGGGTCAACGAGAATTACGATTCTCTCTTCAATGTCCGCAGGCATCTTGCTGTAATATTCAACGGGCTTGTGAGTTTCGGGGTCACGGTACATACCGATGTGACCAACCTTTGCAACGGGCATAAGGGAGAGCAAGCCGTCAACCATACCAAGACCTGCACGGAGGATGGGAACGATTGCAAGCTTCTTGCCCGAAATGAGCTTTTGAACTGATTTGCAAATGGGAGTTTCAACTACTGTCTCCTCTGTGGGAAGATCGCGAGTGAGCTCGTAGCCCATAAGCATAGCAATCTCGTTAAGTAACTGACGGAAGTCCTTGGAACCGGTGTCCTTATCTCTCATAATAGTAAGCTTGTGTGCAATAAGGGGATGATCCATGATGTGTAAAGTGCTCATATTTTGCTCCATTCCGCTGAAAATCAGCATATGTATTTTTATCTTTATTATTATACTACCCTTTTCGCTAATTTTCAAGGGGATTTTTATAAAAATATCGATAAAAATATAGTCAAATCTAATTATATTACTAAAAACTACCGTTTTGGCGATTTCCAAGAAAAAACTCGCGCGACAATCTTGGCAAAATTCTCCGCAACACAACACTACGCCTTCAAATTTTGATTTGTAGGGGAGATTGTTAGCACAAACATTACCGCCATAGGTCATCCTGAGCGGCTGGGGTTCCCCGAAGCGAGTATGCGAGCTTTGGGGGTTCGCAGTGAAGTTTTGGGAGCGTAATGAAATGTAGCGACTAAAACCTCTGCTTGCAGAGGGATCTACTAAAAGGTTTTATGTACCTTTCTTAACGTAAAGTTGCTTTACTTGTTTGTTCGCACACAAAATATTTCTTTGTGTAAGAAAGGTCACAAAGACTACATTATAGATCCCTGCACAAGTGCAGGTTTTGCTCGGCTCGCTAAAGCTACCTCGCAAAACTTCGCTCCGCCCAGGATGACTCTTTAAAATAATGTTTGCACTAACATAAAATTGTAACACTTAACTACCCGTTAAATCCCAATTTTTCTTTTTCACCGACCGCCTGGAGTTAGGTGGGTTTAGTTATATTGAATTTAGTTATTATGGGTTTAGTTATATTTATTTCCCGTG
>JAZRCO010000123.1:0-2944 GCA_045659855.1 Eubacteriales bacterium
ATATAACGTAAAAAGAGGTATAATACAACAAAGGAGTTAAAGTAAAAAAGCCGGAGCTTTTTGAAGGACTCGGCATATAGCGAAAATTTACTTAAAAAGGCAGGGCTAATGAGCTCTGCCTTTTAAATACTTATTTTTCTAAAATTGGCTAGGGAATCTCAAAAAACAATTTTGCATGCTATGTCTAATTAAGAAGGATGGGCACAAATTTTATCAAATCTATTGACAAATTTATATATTTTTGATATTATATCTACGTATGAAAGGCAATGAAAGGAATAAGTAGCGTTTTCGGTCTGCTTCAGAGAGTCGTCGGTTGGTGTGAGGCGACGGGGCGGGAAATGTGAAGCTATCCTTGAGCTACTGTCGAAAGGCAAGTCGGGTGCGCCCGTTAAAGCGCGTGGCTTTTTTAAGTCTATGAGGTCGTTTTCGCGAGAGAACGGCGAAATAAGGTGGTATCACGAGCGCACTCGTCCTTATGCTTTGCATTTGGTCGGAGGCGTTTATTTTTTTGAAATTGAATTGCCGCGCTGAATAGGTTGTGGCAAAACACTCGCAACAAGCGAGTGCTAACATAGCTGAAATTTATTTACATAAACCGAAAGGAAAAATTAAAATGAAATGGACATCACTTAACGAATTGAGAGAAAAGTACCTTGCTTTCTTTGAGAGAAAGGGTCACCTTCGTCTTAATTCATTCCCCCTTGTACCTATTAACGACAAATCACTTCTTCTTATCAACTCGGGTATGGCGCCCATGAAGAAATTCTTCACAGGTGAAGAAGAGCCCCCGAGAAACCGTGTTTGCACTTGTCAAAAGTGCATCAGAACTCCCGACCTTGAGCGCGTTGGTCACACAGCTCGCCACGGTACGTTCTTCGAGATGCTCGGTAACTTCTCATTCGGCGACTACTTCAAGGTAGAGGCAATAGAATGGTGCTGGGAATTCCTCACAAAGGAGCTTGAGATTCCCGAAAATCTCCTTTGGCCCTCAATCTATGAGGAGGACGACGAATCCTACGACATTTGGGTAAACCGCATCGGCGTTAATCCCGACCACGTTGTTCGTATGGGTAAGGCGGATAACTTCTGGGAGCACGGTACAGGTCCTTGTGGCCCTTGCTCCGAGATCTACTTCGACCGCGGTGAAAAGTACGGTTGTGGTGATCCCAACTGCAAGCCCGGCTGTGAGTGCGATAGATACATGGAAATTTGGAACAACGTATTCTCACAGTTCAATAATATGGGCGACGGCACCTACGAGGAGCTCGCACAAAAGAATATCGACACAGGCATGGGCCTTGAGCGTCTTGCATGCGTAATGCAGGGTGTTGACAATATGTTCGAGGTTGACTCCATCCGTGCCATCATTGACAAGGTTTGTGAGATTTGCGGCAAGAAATACGGCGACGATGCAAGCAACGATATTTCCATCCGTGTAATCACCGACCACACAAGAAGCGCAATGTTTATGATCGCCGACGGCGTTATCCCCTCAAATGAGGGACGCGGCTACGTTCTTCGTAGAATCATCCGCCGTGCTTGCCGTCACGGAAAGCTCCTCGGCATCAACCACGCATTCCTTGTTGACATGGTGAACGTCGCCATCGGCGAAAGCTGTGAGGCATATCCCGAGCTCAAGGAAAAGGGCGATTACATTCGCAAGGTTCTCTCTATGGAGGAGGATAGATTTGACGCAACCATCGACGCAGGTCTTTCCATTCTCTCCGACCTCATCCGTGGCGCAATTAAGGAAAATAGCGACACAATTTCGGGTGAGGAGGTATTCAAGCTCTACGATACCTTTGGTTTCCCCATCGACCTCACACGTGAGATCGCCGAGGAAAACCACCTCAAGATAGACGAGGAAGCTTTCAAGGCACTCATGCTCGACCAAAGAACAAGAGCAAGAGAGGCAAGAGCGAACATCAGCGGCTGGTCCGATAACTCCAAGAGTCTTCTTGCCGACCTCGCAAAGACTGAATTCACTGGCTACACCGATTATAGAAGCGAAGCAAAGGTTCTCGCTATTCTCGTTAACGACGAGAGCGTTGAATCCGTTAACGAGGGCGACTGCACAGTTGTTCTCGATAGAACACCCTTCTACGGAGAGGGCGGTGGTCAGGTAGGCGATAGCGGTACTATCTACGGAGAAAATGCACTTCTTACAGTTTACGATACAAAGAAGAATGACGGCGTTTACATCCACCTTTGCACAGTTGCAAACGGTACCTTGAACGTTGGCGATACAGTTACAGCGGATATTCTCGATTCTCGCCGTGATGCGATTAAGAGAAACCACTCCGCAGCACACTTGCTTCAGGCGGGTCTCCGTAAGGTGCTCGGCACACACGTTGAGCAGGCGGGCTCATACGTTGACGAGAACGTTTGTCGCTTTGACTTTACACACTTCGTAGCTCTCACTGAAAAGGAGCTTCGTGAGGTTGAAATGCTCGTTAACGCGCATATCCTTGCGGCGAATGAGATCGTTACAAAGGAAATGGACATCGAAAGCGCAAGAAAAGAGGGCGCAATGGCACTCTTTGGCGAAAAGTACGGCAAGACCGTTCGCGTTGTAAAGATGGGTAGCTTCTCAACCGAGCTTTGCGGCGGTACACACTGTGATAATACGGGCAAGATCGGTCTTTTCAAGATAACAAGCGAATCATCCGTTGCTGCGGGCGTTAGAAGAATCGAGGCAGTTACAGGCCTTGGCGTGCTTGCTCTCATCGCAAAGCACGAGTCCCTCATCGCTCAAACCGCGGCTGAGCTTAAGGTTCCCAACGCAAACGACCTCACAAAGCGTGCAGGTGCGGTTATGGGCGAGATCGCTTCTCTCAAGAAGGAGATCGAGGCGCTCAATAATAAGATTGCGGCTTCTAAGCTCGACGGCGTTCTTAATTCCGCAAAGACAATTAAGAGCGTTAAGTTCATCGCGTTCAAT
>JAZRCO010000124.1:0-9534 GCA_045659855.1 Eubacteriales bacterium
AACCTTGTCATTGTTTGTCCCCACTTTGTTTTTGTAGATTATATGCGTATATAAGCGGGGATATGAATCAACAAAAAAGGAACGGATAGCATCCGTTCCTTTTAATTTCAATTAAACCAAATCCGCAATGTCGAGCACGAGCTTTTCGGTTTTTGCCCAGCCGATGCAGGGATCGGTGATGGACTTTCCGTAAACACCCCCGCCAACCTTTTGAGCGCCATCTTCAAGATAGCTCTCGATCATAAGACCCTTAACGAGCGCATTGATGTTTTTGGAGTGCTGTCGGTTATGGCAAACCTCCTTTGCGATTCTAATTTGCGCTTTGTAGTGCTTGGCACAGTTCGAATGGCTGCAATCCACAACAACGGTCGGATTTTGAAGTCCCATATTCATATAGGTATCGTAAAGGTGTGAGAGATCCTCGTAGTGATAGTTGGGCTGGCTTTCGCCGTTCTTGTTTACGTAGCCGCGTAGGATCGCGTGAGTATAGGGATTTCCTGCGCTCTCTACCTCCCAACCTCTATAAATGAACATATGGGAGGACTGTCCCGCCCTAATTGCATTCATCATAACGGAGATATCGCCCGACGTGGGATTCTTCATACCTACGGGAATATCAAGACCGCTTGCAAGAAGTCTGTGCTGCTGATTTTCGACCGAGCGAGCGCCAACTGCGATATAGGAAAGAAGGTCGGAAAGATAGCGGTGATTTTCGGGGTAGAGCATTTCGTCAGCCGTTGAAAATCCTGTTTCCTCAAGTACTCTCATATGGATATGACGAATGGAAACGAGTCCCTTGTACATATCGGGTGGCTCGGCGGGATTGGGCTGATGAACAAGTCCCTTATATCCCTCGCCCGTTGTTCTCGGCTTACCCGTATAGACGCGCGGGATTATCAAGAGCTTATCCTGTACCTGCTCGGAGAGCTTTTTGAGTCTATGAGTATATTCCATTACCGCATCCTCACGGTCGGCGGAGCAGGGGCCGATCACAAGCAAAAACTTGTCGCTTTCGCCGGTGAATATCTTTCTGATCTCCTCGTCGTTGCGCGCCTTGATTTGTGCGAGCTCGTCCGAGAGGGGATATTGCTCCTTCACCTCTTGCGGAATGGGAAGCTTTCTTTTAAATATCATCTATTTTACCTCTTAGTGCTTGTCAACGTCTATGCCGACGCTTTGAAGCTTTTCGAAAAAGTCGGGGAACGATTTATTTACCGCTTCAGCGCCCTCGATCTCACCGCCGAAGATGGTGCAAAGAACGGAGAGTGCCATTACAACACGGTGGTCGTTGTGTCCGTTAAGAATCTCGGTGGGACGGTGGAATTCCTTGGGGAACACGATGATATCGTCCTCGTTGACCGTTACGGTAACGCCGAATTTACGAAGCTCCTCGGCCATCGCATGACCTCGGTCGCTTTCCTTAAGACGAAGACGGCGAGTTCCCGTAAAGATACCGCCGTTATTAGCCGCAGCCAAGGCAAAGAGAACGGGGCCAAGGTCGGGGCAATCCGAGATATTGATGGAGGGAGTTCCTCTCTTGATCATTTCAAAGTATTTTGAGAATATTCTATCACCCTGTACGGAATTCTCGTTAAGTCCTTCGATTGTAACGTCGCCGCCGAGCACGTTAAGCGCCGCAAAGAACGCCGCGTTGGAATAGTCACCCTCAACGCTATCGTTTACGGGGCTGTATTTTTGACCTCCGGGAATGTAGAGGGTACGCTCGTTCTTCCATTCGATCTTCATTCCGAATCTTCTCATAACGTTGAGTGTAAGGTCTATGTAGGAATGGCTTTCGATGGGCTGAGTGATGGAAATTTGGCTATCCTTTTTGAGAACGGGAAGGGCAAACAAAAGTCCGCTGATAAACTGGCTCGAAATATTGCCCTGAACCTTGAAATTGTCCGCCTTGAGGGGACCTTCAAGGATGATTCTTTCCTTTTCCTTGACGAACATGAGGTCCTGCTCCTTACAAATGCCCTGGTAAACCGAGAGCGGACGGGAGAGAAGGTTGGGCGAGCCGTAGAAAATGCTCTTTTTGCCCGTCAAGAGTGCAAGGGGAATGAAGAATCTAAGTGTGCTTCCGCTTTCTCTACAGTAAAATTCCTGAATTTGTTTATTTTTCTTTACCTCACGGCCTGTGATTTCAAGCACGTCACCCGTGTGAGTGTACTGCACGCCGATGGCGGCAAGACAGTCAAGAGTAGCTTGAACGTCCTCGGAATTATTGATGCCCGTGATGGTGCTTTTTGCGTTGGCAAGACCGCCGCAAATGAGCATTCTATGTGCCACGCTCTTTGAGGGAGGCGCGATTATTGTGCCTTGTGCCTTGCCCTTGCTGATAGTTACGTTCATTTTGTTTCCTCCTGAATGTTTTTGATTAATTCGTCAATGGCAATGAGATAACCGTCCGTGCCTTTGCCCGATACGGTACCGATGCATGCCTGTCTTATATAGCTGATTTGTCTAAAGTCCTCGCGTGCGCTTACGTCGGAGATGTGTACCTCGAATGTTGGCAAGCTCACCGATTTGATCGCGTCAAGTAGAGCTATGCTTGTGTGAGTGTAAGCTGCGGGATTGATAACGATACCGTCAAAGCCGTCGTAATATGCACCTTGGATATAGTCAACGAGATCGCCCTCGTGATTTGACTGCTTAATATCCACCTCACATTTGCCTTGGCAGTGGTTTCTTATTTTATTTTCGAGATCCTTGTAGGTTTCGCGTCCGTAATGCTCGGGCTCACGAATGCCGAGCATATTGAGATTTGGCCCGTTTATGATCAGTATCTTCATTTCTTTATATAAAACTCCTCTATAATGAGATTTGCTTCTTCGTTTGGAGAGAGGTCGCCGTTGATGTGCACGTCGCAAGCCGATTTATAGATGCTATATCTCGTTTTGTAGAGTGCCTCGATGTCGGAGCGCTTGCTTGCAAGCGGACGGCTATCCGTCGGTATGAGATTTTCAAGCGAACGGTCAATGAAGTAGAGTCTGCCCCCAAGGCGCAATGCATTTACATTTTCCTTATTTAAAACACATCCTCCGCCAGTGGAGATTATTATGCCGTTTCGTTTTGCTATCTCCTTTGTTATCTCGGATTCTATAAGGCGAAAATCCTTTTCGGTATGATTCTTAAAGAATTCCGCAATGGAACAACCGATTTTGCTTACTATCTCGTCGTCGATATCGACGAGAGTCCTGTTCATCCTTTGCGCGAGTATGGCACCAACGGTCGTTTTGCCCGAGCTCGGCATTCCTATAAGGACGATATTTTCCTTGGAACTATGGGTGCGTGTATACACCTCGTCTATTTTTATCGGGTTGATTTTTGTGTCGGTGAAAAGCTCGATGGCGCGTACCGCTTGAGAAACGAGCATAAAAAGACCGCCCTCGCCCAAAATATCCTTATTCCTTGCGGCGAGCACAAGACTTGTTCGAATTGGATTATACACCGCGTCGAATACTGCGCTAACTCTTGGAAATTTGCCAAGGTCTATGGGGCAGGAGAGGATATCGGGATACATACCAACGGGAGTTCCGTTGATGATGACGTCGCACTGGGAATGCTCCGAATACGCTTCGTCATAGCTTATCGCACCCTCCTTTTTTTCTCTTGAAACAAGTAACACCTCTTTTGCGCCGAGGTGCCTTGCAACGAGCACCGCAGTTCGAGAAGCTCCGCCCGTGCCGAGGATGAGAACCTTTTTGCCGTTCATATCGTAGCCCGTGCGTTCAATTTGATCCCTAAGTCCGATATAGTCGGTATTATAGCCGTAGAGCTTGCCGTCTTTATTGACGATTGCGTTTACCGCCTCAAGCTCCAAAGCGACCTTTGAAACCTCGTCAAGATGGGGAATAACCTCTTTTTTATACGGAATCGTGACGTTTATTGCGCAAAATTCACGCTTTTGCAAGAATGCTGCAAGATCTTCTCTCGCTATCTCGCAAAGCTCGTAGGTGTATCCTGCAAGCTGCTCGTGTATCTCCTTTGAAAAGCTATGCGATAGCTTTTCTCCGATAAGTCCGTATTGCATAAAGAGCCCCCTTTCCTTGAGGTTGATTATGTTTTTAGCTGAGGAAATAGTCCGTTCCGTATCTACCGACGAGAAGGTCGGCGATAACGATTGCGGTGAGAGTTTCGGCAACCACGCATGCTCTTGGAATAATTGTAGCATCGTGTCGGCCGTGAATCTCTATTTCGGTTTCCGTCATATCAACAAAGTTAACTGTTTTTTGCTTTCTAGCGATTGAGGAGGTGGGCTTGACTGCACATTTGAAAATAATGGGCATGCCGTTGCTTATGCCGCCGTTAATACCGCCGTTATTGTTGCTCTTGGTGTAGATTTCGCCGTTTTCAACGAAGAATTCGTCGTTCATTTGGCTTCCCATAGCATCGGCGCAACCGAATCCAAGACCGAATTCCACTCCCTTTATTGCGGGGATGGAGAACATTGCGTGTGAAATAAGACTCTCAAGGTTATCAAACCACGGCTCGCCCACTCCTGCGGGAAGACCGACGATGGCAGTTTCCATTATGCCGCCAACGCTATCGTTTGCTTCCTTTATCTCAAGAGTTTTGCTAAGGATGGAGTCCTTTGCCTCGGGATTGAGGATTGCGAACTGTGATTTGTGGAGGAGCTTGATATCCTCGACGTAATTATCAAAGTCACGGTCGCAAATTCCCGCACATTTTTGAATGTGCGTGCCGATATAGATGCCCTTTTGCTCAAGTGCGGACTGAAGGATGGCACCTGCCGCAACGAGAGCAACGGTTATTCTACCTGAGAAATGACCGCCTCCGCGATAATCCTGATATCCGTGATACTTGCAGTTAGCGGTATAGTCCGCATGTCCCGGACGTGCGACCGTGCCGAAGAGCTGGTAGTCGGAGCTATTTGTATCAATATTTGGAATTAATATGCAAAGGGGAGTGCCGGTGGTATGTCCGTTGAACACACCGCTAACGATCTTGTAATCGTCCTTTTCCACTCTTTTTGTACATACCTCCGATTTAGATCGGCGGCGATTTAATTGTGTGTCGATAAAGTCATAGTCAATTTCGATGCCGGGAGTAAGTCCGTCGATGACGGCTCCTATGGCATCTCCATGGCTTTCGCCGAAAAGTGTAACTTTAACGGCGTTGCCAAAAGTGTTTTTCATTGAATGCCTCCGTTTTCTATAAGATTTATGTAATCTTTGATTTTCGTGATCGGGATTTTTATGAGCTCGGCACTGCCGATCTCACTTACGTATGTCACGGTAATTTTATCTCCGCTTGCTTTTTTGTCGCGAAGGACGTAATCGAAAAGCTCGTCCGCGCTCAAATCGCATGAGGTATCAAGCCCCATGCCACTGATAATGTTGAATAATTTCTCTCTAACCTCGTCCGAGCACATATAAAGCATGCCGAGTGCCACACACTCGCCGTGGAGCAATCCGCTCTTGCTTTCTATTGCGTGTCCTATGGTGTGGCCGAAATTGAGGATCCTTCTCTCGCCGCTCTCGTGAACGTCGCGCTCAACTATTCCGCGCTTGATGAGAAGGGAACGGAGAATAACGTATTCGATGTCGTTGAGATATTCGTCGTTTTCAAATGCCTCGAAAAGAACACTATCGCTTGTGGTCGCCATTTTGAGAGATTCCACAAGACCTGCTCTCACTTGACGGATGTCGAGTGTGAGGAGCAGCTCGGGGTCGATTATTACGCACTTGGGCTGATAGAATGCGCCGACTATGTTCTTGTAGCCGCCGAGGTCGATCGCCACCTTCCCGCCGATCGAGGAATCGACTTGGGAAAGAAGCGTTGTGGGAACGTTGTAAAAATCAATGCCCCTCATATACGATGCGGCAACAAAGCCCGCAAGGTCGCCGACAACTCCGCCGCCCACGGCAACTACACAGTCGCTCCTTGTGAATTGATGCGCTGCCATTATGCTAAGTATCTCTTCAAAGCTTGCAAGATTTTTGCTTTGCTCGCCCATTTCCACGGTGTGAATAAGTGCATCCTTGCACCTCGAGGCAACCGATTGCGAATATTCGGTCGGTACGCCGCTATCGGTGAGAATGAGCACCTTTCGGTCAAGATCCATATATTTGTGAACGCTTGATAGGGTACCGCAGCCCAAAATAACGTCATAGCTGTCTTCGCCAAGGGAGATGGGTATTCTTTTAACGTTTCCGTCTTCATAAATAACGCCGCTCGAGTGGTCAGGGTATAGCTCTGCCTGGTACGAGCGGGAAATTGACATATTACCTTTGATAAAATTGATATAGTGCGCCTTTAACTGAGGGTCGGAAACGAGCTTGGAGTTATTCTCAATGACCTCGTTTTCACGGTTTGAATCGATGATGGGGAGGGAATGCTCCGCCTTGTATTCGGCGATTTCCTTGACGGCGTTCATGCGCTCGCAAAAAAGATTTGCCATGGATTTATCTATTTCGTTGATTTTTTCTCTTGATCGTTTGATGTCCGCCATAATGCACTCCTTTCCTCAAATTGCACAATTATCAATGATAACTTTTAATCATTTTACTATTTTTATTTAAAAAAGTCAATACATTTTTTGAAATTATTATAAAAATTATCATTGACAATTTTAAAAAAGTCGTATATAATAGAGGTGATGAAATTTCAGGCGGTGATAAAAATGGACAATAAATTTGCAAGAAAGACAATAAAGGAAAGGCTCATCCTTGCCGGAATAGACGAAATAGGCAGCTGCGGTGTTGCGAGCTTCTCGCTTCGTCAGGTGGCGGTATCGTGCAACGTTTCGTGTGCGACCCCATATAACTATTTCAAAAATAAAGAGGGATTCGTTGTTGAGATTATTCAGTACATCAAGCACCAGTGGTCCCTTCTCAAAACCGAGATCAACAAATTATATAAGAATGATGAAAAGCAGCTCCTTATAGAGCTTTGCGTTTTTTACATAAAGTTCCTTGTAGGTAATCCCAATTACCGTTCTATCATTATGCTCGACGGAGTTGAGGTTGACGACGAAAGCTTTAACGATATCGAGAGCGCAAGAAACTTTATCGAGATGGAGCTTGAGCACTACATGAAGATTAACAACGTTTCTACACGCGAGGCGAGAAGAAAGAGCTTTGTTATCCGAGCTGTTGTGTATGAGGCAACACTCCTTCTTGAGAGAGGCGACCTTGAGAATACCGAGGAAAGCTTTGATTTTATCAGATATTGCATTGCCAAGGAGCTTGCCCTCGTTTAAACGGAATATGAAAGTAAAAATCTCCCGATCCTTCGGGAGATTTTTTTATTGTGCTTGGCGCAAATAAAATCAAATGTTTAGCGCATCAAAGCTATCGAAAAGTATCTTTTTCTTATCCTCGCTCATGGGCGAGAGGGGAAGGCGGTACTCCTCCGAGCAAAGCCCGGTCTTTGCGAGCAGCGCCTTGATGGGTAATGGGTTGACCTCCGAAAATAGTGCGTTTATTAGGGGGAGCAGGCGCAACTGAAGGGCGCGCGCACCGTCGACGTTCCCTGAAAACCATAGCTTGCAAATGTCGCATGCTTCCTTGGGCAGTGCATTTGAGAGCACCGAGATAACTCCCTTGCCGCCAAGAGCGAGCGCGGGTAGGATGAGATCGTCGTTTCCGCTATAAACGTCGAGCTCGCCGCCGCATCTTTGAGCGAGGCGGACAAGATCGCTCACCGACGTGCTCGCCTCCTTGATGGCAACGATATTGTCTATTTTCGCGAGTCTTTCATAGACCTCGAGCGGAACGTTCAGCCCCGTTCTTGAGGGCACGTTGTATATAAAAATCGGCGCTTCGCAGGCGCTAGCAATTGCCTCGTAATGCTTGTATAGACCGTCGGCGCTCGCCTTGTTGTAATAGGGAGTGACCACAAGCAGGGCATCCACACCCGCAGCGTGCGCAAATTTTGATAGTTGGATGGCGCTCCTCGTCGAATTTGAGCCCGTGCCCGCAACGAGTGGCACTCGACCGTCTACCTCTCGCATGGCAAACGATATTAGCTCTTGCTTTTCGTTCTCGCTGAGAGTTGCGCTCTCGCCCGTTGTTCCGTTTATCAGTAGAGCGTCGATGCCACTCTCAATTTGGAATTCGATTAGCCCCTTGAGAGAGGGATAATCTACCTCTCCGTTTTTGAACGGTGTGACGAGTGCCGTGCATACTCCCGTAAAAATTGGTTTACCTTTCATAGTGATATTCTCCAATGCAAAAAATTTCAAAATAGGATTGAAAAAGTAAGTAAAATATAGTATAATGTATATTGACATAATATGTTGAAAAATGAGAAATGATATAGATTGGATTTAAAATGAAGCAGGTTATTATTAACGAAAAAGCGCACACCGACCTTCTCACGTCGGATTTTTACTATGATTTACCTCAGGAGCTTATTGCGCAAACTCCTCTTGAGCCGAGAGATTCCTCTCGACTTATGGTGATAGACCGCAAGAGCGGAGAAATCACACACAAGCACTTCTTTGATATTTGCGATTATCTTAGGGAGGGCGATACCCTCGTTATAAACGATTCAAAGGTAATCCCCGCCCGTCTTTACGGACACGTTGAGGGCAGGGAGGACGCAAAAATTGAGCTTTTGCTCCTTAAAAATCTCGGACTTGACACTTGGGAAACTCTTGTTAAGCCCGGAAAGAGAGCGAAAATCGGCTCGCGTCTTGTCTTTGGAGACGGCGCACTTCACGGTGAGATCGTGGAAATCACCGAGGAGGGAAACCGCTATATAAAATTTGAATTTGATAGAGAAAAGTATCAAAATATTTACGAGATTTTGCACATAATCGGACTTATGCCGCTTCCTCCTTATATCACGGAGAAACTCGAGGATAAGAGCCGCTACCAAACGGTTTATGCAAGGGAAGAGGGCTCGGCGGCGGCACCCACCGCGGGACTCCATTTTACACCCGAGCTTATGCAAAAAATAAGAGATATGGGCGTTGAAATCGTGCCTGTAATGCTCCACGTGGGACTTGGAACCTTCCGTCCCGTAAAGGCGGATAGAATCGACGAGCACGTAATGCACACCGAGCATTTTGCGGTAACTCAAAAGAGCGCCGACATCATCAACGAGAGAAAGGCAAAGGGCGGACGCCTTATTTGTGTGGGAACGACATCTTGCCGCACCATCGAGAGCGTTGCGCACGATGACGGATTCATCCCCGCAGGTGAGGGTGATACGGGAATTTTCATCTATCCCGGTTATAAATTCAAGGCGGTGGATGCCCTTATCACGAATTTCCACCTGCCCGAGAGCACACTTCTTATGCTTGTTTCGGCATTTTACGACAAAGAAAAAATGATGAGCGCGTATCACACTGCGGTTGAGGAAAAGTATCGTTTCTTCTCCTTCGGTGATGCGATGATAATTTTGTAAATTGGGATTTAGCGGTGTGTTCGCACAGCACATTGCGCGATTGTTTTCGTCCACCTTTTTCAAAAGGTGGCGCGGGTGTGGGCGGCGGTAGCCCACATCTCGCCGTTTCTTTTTTGCCAAGCTTTTTTCTTTGCGGCTATTTCGCCAAAGAAA
>JAZRCO010000125.1:0-2409 GCA_045659855.1 Eubacteriales bacterium
AATTTCCAATGATTAGCAAAATTTTCATATACTTTTTCGAAAAAAAGTATTGACAAAATTCTCTCGGTGTGGTATATTAATGTACGTTGACACGGCCCGTTGGTCAAGCGGTCAAGACGTTAGCCTCTCACGCTGAAAACATGGGTTCGATTCCCGTACGGGTCACCAAATAAAACACCACCTAAATTGGGTGGTGTTTTTTGTTGTTAAAAGCAGGGCGCAATGCCCTGCTTTTTTTATTATTATGTATATGGAATTATTTGCTCCATGCGCCGGTCTTGATATACTCGGCAAGGAAATCGCGTGCGAAGACGTTTTCGTCATAGATTTCAACGGCCGTGCACTTCGCCCAATCATAAAGAGCGGTCCAGCTATCAGCCACGATGTAGTAATACTCGGAATCCTTTACCTGGGATGCAGCAATGGTTGAATACTTAACATAACTGCTATTGTTCAAGAATTTCGACTTGAGGTCACTTCCCTTTATTTTGCAAAGATACAAGGGGTTATTGAAAGGAAGAACCATTTGCAAATCGGCATACTGCACGTATCCCGCGTAAATGTTATAAGGGTCTCTTGTATTGATCTGTCCGCCTGCGAGAACGATATTGTATTTATCTCCCCATTTAGCAACGCCCGCCTCGTAGTAGAGCTTTGCAACGGTATTGCTTATCGTTGAGCTGTTTCTTGTTGCTGCGTTATATCCAAGATCATCATAGATCCAACCGATCTCATCCCAATATTTATCAAGGAGCTCCTGAACGATGGGAGCATCGGGCAAGCTTGTGCACTGAGAGTGCTGAACGTAATCCTTAGTGCGATAGGTAATGCTTCCGTTAGCAAAGTTTACGTCAAGCTCAACGTGAGTCATACCCTTGCCATTGTCACCGCCGCCCTGAAGATGGGGTACTCCGTAGCTATCTTCAAAAATATAGTAGCTATGTGTATGTCCGCCGAAAACAAGGTCGATATATCCGCCACTCGAAAGTGAAATGTCATAATAATCGCCAACTGAAATGCTGCTATATGAAGTGCCGTCGTGGATCAAGTAAACGATAATGTCCGCACCTGCTTGACGGAGCTTTTCACTTTCTTCCTTAACGAGAGCAGTAAGTGCGCTTCCCGTTTTGAAGTTGATTCCCTTAGTCATTTCGCTTGAGATAGAGGAATAGCAATCGCCGATAGCACCGATAATACCTATTTGCGCACCGCCACGCTCGATCAAAACGGAGGGCTGACAATAATCAACTCTCTTGCCCGTAGCATTATCGTAAATATTGATAGCTAGAATAGGAAATTCAGCCATATCAACGTTTGTTTTGATAGCGTCAACACCCCAGTCGAACTCGTGGTTTCCGAGTGTCATAGCGTCAAACTGAAGGTAGTTCATCCAATCGGTGATGATTCTACCGTGTGTTTCATTTGATGCACTTCCGCCCTGCCACATATCGCCCGCGGAGAGGAGAACCATATGCTCGTCAATATTCTTTCTGTTTTCAAGGTAAGTTGTCAATTCATCAACACCCGTGTTATCGTCGGTGTTTTCAAATTTACCGTGAAGGTCATTAAAATTGTAGAAGTCAATGGTTTCAACAACGTCGATGCCGCAATAATCACACCAACCGTCGTTTAAAACGTCAGCATGACCGTTAAGGCAATCCTCGTCGGGATCGGGAGTAACGCCTGTGCCCGTTGTTGTACTGCTAGAGGAGGCACCGCCACCTGTGGTTGTTGTGGTCGTTGTGGTTGTTGTAGTTGAGCTAGAGCTTGAGCCGCCTACGGTAGTTGTGGTGGACTGCGTTTCGCCGCCATTGACAGTGGTACTTGAGGAGCTTGTACCCGGGATGTTTTGTCCCACGCAGGACACAAACGTCGAGGCAAGCATTGCTACCACAAGAACAAATGAGAGCAACTTGAAAATAAACTTATTATTCATATATATCTCCTTATTTTTTTATCTTATCCCAGTATTCCTTTGCGGCGCGTTCCGTTTTGTTTTCGCCGTAGGTATAATATGTTTTATTCTTTATATCGTCGGGCAAATACTGTTGCTTGACGTAACGGTTTTCATATGCATGAGGATATTTATATCCCTTATACAAGGGGGATCTCAAATGAACGGGAATCTCCTTACCGAGCCCTGCCTCAACGTCCGCCTTTGCCGCAAAATATGCATCGTGAGCCGTATTGGACTTGGGTGCGGTCGCAAGCATTACCGCCGCATTTGAAAGCGGGATTGCCGCCTCGGGCATTCCAAGCTCCCTTGCGGAATCGCAGCACGCCTTTACTATCGCCGCCGCTTGCGGATATGCAAGTCCTATATCCTCGCTCGCAATAACCTGCAAGCGCCTACATACCGAGATAAGCTCTCCACAATGAAGAAGCTTTGCAAGTCGGATCGTAGCCATG
>JAZRCO010000126.1:0-4874 GCA_045659855.1 Eubacteriales bacterium
TTTTAGCCGCTTTCTTTGACGGCATAGGCGCAAAGAAAGCTAACAAAGAAACGCCGATTCGCCTACGCGGCGGGCGCCACTGTGCGTGGGGCACCACTTTTAAAAAAGTGGACAAAACAACCTATTGGTTAGTGCGAACAAGGTGCTCTATAAATCAAAATTTGAAATGCGATACTAAGCCATATTTTCAACTTGCAATTCCATTCCAAATATGCTATAATATACCGAACAAATAATCAAACGGAGTAAATATGAAAAAATCAAAATTGGTATTGACTTTATTTTTGACCTTTTTCAAGATCGGAGCATTCACCTTCGGCGGTGGATATGCAATGCTCAACCTTCTTGAAAATGAGTTCGTTGAAAAAAGAGGATGGCTTAGCCATGACGAGTTTTTGGATATGCTCGCCATTGCGGAGTCCACACCCGGCCCCGTCGCAATCAATTCCGCGACCTTTATCGGCTACAAGACGGCAGGTGCGCTCGGCTCATGTGCGTCAACGCTCGGCGTTGTTCTTCCGTCATTCATAATCATCTATATCATCTCACTCTTCCTTGATAAATTCCTTGCGCTCACGATCGTTGCAAGTGCTTTCAAGGGCATTCAAGCGTGCGTGGTTTATCTCATCGGTTCCGTGGGAATCAAAATGCTAAAGCAAATGGAGAAAAAGCCACTCCCCATCATAATTATGAGCACGGTGCTCGTTTGTATGGTCGTTTTTTCACTTTTCGCAATCAAATTTTCATCAATTATATATATTCTCATCTCGGGTGCTATCGGCATCATCGCCTACTATAGCAAGAGAAAGGAGGCAAGCAAATGATCCTTCTTGAACTTTTTCTTACCTTCTTTGAAATAGGTGCTCTCACCTTTGGCGGCGGATATGCAATGATACCGTTTGTGAGGGAGCAGGTGCTTCTTCACGGTTGGCTCACCGAAGAGGAGCTGGTTAATATGATCGCGGTTTCCGAGTCCACCCCAGGCCCCATAGCAGTTAATATGGCGACCTTCGTCGGCTCAAACGAGGCGGGAATTCTCGGCTCAGCACTCGCAACGCTTGGCGTGGTGCTCCCGTCGTTCATTATCATTCTCATCATCTCCGCATTGCTTAAAAACTTCCTCAAGTACAACGGAGTAAAGGCATTCCTCTCGGGCGTTCGTCCCTGTGTGGTATCCCTCATTCTCGGCACGGCGATCACTCTCTTTTTGAGCGTTCTACTCGGAATTGGAAGCAAGGATTTCGCCTTAAACGTTGATATCAAGGGAATAATCATTTTCGCCTTGATTGTTGGAATCTCACTCGTATATAAAAAGCTCAAGGGTAAAAAGCCCTCTCCCATTCTCATGATCGCCGCATCGGCGTGCCTTGGAATGATTTTTTACTCGCTTCCCTTCTAATAGCAAAAAGCCCCGCAAGGATTTCCTTGCGGGGTTATATTTTTATTTCTTTTCAACGCAAACGTTTTGAGTCAATACCAAATCGGTTACTTTGTTCATCAAAACTCTCTGCTTGAGATAATCTCTAATGAAGTCCTCGGTATAGTCTTCATAAAGCTTTTCAGCTGTTGTTTGAAGCTCGGCCGCGAGCTCCTCGAGCGCCTCCTGATATTCCTCCTCGGACATTTCAAGCTGCTCCGCTTTCATAATGGAATACATTACGAGCTCTTCCTTAACGAGTTCGATCATCATATTTTTCAACTCATCAACGGAGTAAGCATTAATGCCAAAATATCCACCGTAGCCCGCCTTAAGGAAATCGTCAAGATTCATGCCCATCATTGAAGCGTATGATTCCAAATCGCTTGCATAGGTGTAGTACCAATAATCAACCTCCTGAGCGGGAATCTCGATAAAGGTTGCATTTCCGATAACCGTTGACCAAATATATTGCTGATTCAAGGAAGCAAGCTGAGCATTCGCCTCTTCAGCGAGATAGCTTCTATATTCTTTAACGGTCTTATACTTGCCGTCGGAAATATAGCTTGCGGTATCATTTGTGAAATCGGTTTTTGCTATATAGTTGACCTTAACCTCAAACTCTACCTTCTTGCCTGCCATTTCTGCGCTGTGATAATCAGCGGGGAAAGTAATATCAAGGGATTTTGTTTCGCCAACACTCATACCGAGCATGCCCTGTGCAAAGCCGTCGATAAATCCGCCGATGCCACTGCTGGATACGGTACGGAAATCATTACCGTCAATATATGCGAAATAATTCGTTGCGCTACCGCCCTCGAATTTTTCACCGCGTGTGCCGTCTTCTTTAAGAAGATAGCCCGTGAAATCGAAATTGAAAATCACTTTTTCAGTTGTCTTTCCGCTAAGCTGCTTTGAGTGAAGATCCTTTTGACACATAATAATGTGTATCTCAAAGTCGATATCCGCCTCGGACACCTTAACCTGATCAACCTCCACCTCAACTCCTTTGTACTGACCGAGAGTAACGTATTTGCTGAGGTCCTCGTTCATCAAGTCCATCGGCTTATAGTCGGGTGTGGGCGCGGGCTCGCCGTTATCGGGCGCAGTAGTGGTAGTAGTCGTCGTTGTAAAAATGCTCTTTGAAATATTATTGTCGGTAAGAAGCACAAAGCCGACCGCAAGGATAATGATTCCAAGTGCAAAGGCAACGATTGTTATAATTGTTGTTTTTTTCATAAATAATTCTCCGTGACTTAAATATATTAACAAAAACTTAATTTTTGAAATAAAAAAAGGAACCATTCTCGTCGTTACGGAATAAGTTCCTTTATTTATAGGAAATTCCGCTTTTTATTCAAGCGGTTGTTAAAGAAAGATTACGCTTCCTCTTTGATAACTTCCTTGCCATTGTAAGAACGGCATTTCTTGCAAACTCTGTGAGAGAGTACGAATTCTCCGCACTTGGGGCACTTTACGATGCCGGGAAGGTTGAGCTTCCAGTTGTTTGAACGTCTCTTATCTCTACGAGCTTTAGATACTTTTCTCTTCGGTACTGCCATTGTCCTACACCTCCTTGTTAGTGTGATACACAATTTATCTACGATATTATACTACATTATTTTTCATTTGTCAAGTAATTTTTTCAAAACTGCGAGTCTTGGATCGATTTCTTTTGTTACACAGCCGCAATCGCCGTCTTTTTTGGGCTTTCCGCACTTGGGACAAAGGCCAAGACAGTCGTCAGAACAAAGCAATTTTCTCGGAAAATCAAGCATAAGCTCTTCTTTAACCGCATCGTCAAGCTCAATTTTGCCGTCCTCGATAACGATATACTCGTCAACGCTCTCCTCAAGCTTTTCCGCACTCACCATTCCCTCGGTAACAACGGTTCTCTCAAAATCGAGAGAGAAAACGCCGCGCACCTCCTCAAGACAGCGAGCGCACTCGCCAATATAAGGGAGTGTTGCGTTGAGCTTTAAGCGCATATATCCTGCGGAGTTCGTGATCTTGCCGCAAACTCGAGCACCCTCGGTAAAGGTAACGTCTTCAATTATCTCAGGCGTGAGAACGAAATCAATTTCAATACTGTTAATCTCACCGCGAAGCATCGGATTTAAATCAACGATCACTTTATTTTCTCCTTTTGAATTACTGTTAAATGAACAACGGAGTTCATTATAAACCAAAACAGCCATCTTGTCAATAGATTTGGAATATTTTTATGGTTATCACTTGCAAAAGTTACATACTTATGATATAATTGAAATATCATATGTGAACTATGAGGTAAAAAATGATGAAAAGATTATTGGCGTTTATCCTTGCTTTTGTGTTGCTTCTGAGTACAAGCTGCAGCACCAATGTCCACGAGCACGAAAATACCACTCTGCCCGACACCGAATCCGTGACGCCCGCTCCGGATGAGCCTAACATTGATGGTGAAATACCCACTCCGGGCAATTCGGATTCAAATCATGCACACAGTTTTTCAGCAACCGTAACTGAACCCACCTGCGAAGCAGGGGGCTATACCACTTATACCTGCTCGGATTGTAATTATTGCTACATTTCCGACGAGGTCGAGGCTAAGGGTCATACCGAGCATATTGTCAACGGCAAGGAGCCCACATGTACTCAACCGGGTCTTACAAGCGGAACAATATGTGATGACTGTGGAAAAACTCTTGCAAACCAAGTAGAAATTCCAACCCTCGATCATAATTTTAAAGAAACGGTAACAATTTCCACATGCACCCAATCCGGTTATACTACCTACACGTGCATCGATTGTGGATACAGCTACACTTCCGATGTTGTTGATGCTTTGGGTCATACCGCCGAGACCGTCCCCGGCAAGTCTGCGACCTGCTCTTCAACGGGCTTGACAGACGGTTCTAAATGTTCACTGTGCGGTATCATAATCAAAAATCAAACAGAGATTCCCGCAATAGGTCACAATTATAAAAGCACTGTTACTGCTCCCACCTGCACAAGCAGCGGTTACACAACCCATTCTTGCACACAGTGCTCCTACAGCTATACGGACAATCCTATCGGTGCAACAGGACACGATTATACCTCGACAGTTACTGATCCGACATGTACAAAAGACGGATATACCACCTACTCGTGTACTGTTTGCCTGTATTCATATACATCCAATACAGTCAAGGCTACGGGCCACAGCTGGATCGATGCCACAGCCGAGGCTCCCAAAACGTGTTCCTCTTGCGGTATTACCGAGGGAGAAAAGCTTCCATCATCATCCACACCCACAGTTACCGCGCCCACTCTTTACGTAAGCTATATTAACGTAGGCCAGGGCGACAGTATTCTTATTAAAGTGGAGGATTGCGATATTCTTATCGATGCAGGCACGGCAAATTATGGCTCTACCGTTTCAAATTATTTGAAGAATCAAAACGTTGATGACGTAGAGCTTATGGTTAATACC
>JAZRCO010000127.1:0-4207 GCA_045659855.1 Eubacteriales bacterium
GCGAATCCACTGCGCGGTTCATCGGCGAAGCCGATCTAATCCTCCGTGTCTTATGACTTTAATATAATATCATATTTATATCGGATTGTCAAGCGATTTTTGGGAAAATATTCAATAAATTCTTTAATATGTACCCACCCAAAAGGGTGGGCGGTGCTTTAGATGAGCTGGATTATTGTGAGGTGTGCGGTGACTGAAAGGCCGCCGCCCGCAACGTCGGTCAAGGTGAGGTCGGTATTATTGCCTGCGGGATTGCGAAGAGTGAGAACGGAATTCTCCTGTGTGGTCGTTATCAGCGCATTACTCACGATTTGAGAGGTACCTGTGGTGCGACCGAATGCGGCATAGAGAAGCTCCGTGCCGTTGAGTGTCAGCACGATTTGTCCCGACTCCGTAACGGGAACTGTGAAAAGGACGAGATAAGTGCCTATCTCACCAAGGAGAAATTCGGTGTCACTCAATCTACCGATATTGGTATTCAAAATTGCGCCGTTGCGGGGAAAGGGAACATCATCTCCGGGCGCTATCGATTCCTCGTTATCGGGAGGAACCAAGGCATAAAAGTCGGCATAAGCGAGAACACTGCCGGTCAAACCGCGCGGTCCCGTCTCACCTGCGGGACCTTGAGGACCTGCGGGACCTTGAGGACCCTGCGGGCCTTGGGGACCTTGGGGACCTTGCGCACCGGTTGCTCCTTGAGGACCTGCGGGACCTGTTTCACCCTGGGGACCTACGGGACCTTGGGGGCCTTGCGCACCGGTCGTTCCTTGGGGACCTGCAGGACCTGTTTCGCCCTGAGGGCCGACAGGACCTTGTGCGCCCGTCAAGCCGATGGGGCCTTGAGGGCCAACCTCACCTTGAGGGCCTTGGGGACCCATGGGACCCTGAGGACCTGTTGGGCCTGTTACACCCTGCACGCCCTGAGGACCGCGCGGTCCCATCTCACCCGCGGGACCTTGAGGACCTACGGGGCCTTGCGGACCCTGTGGGCCTTGGGGACATATGATGCAATTGTCGTCGTTATTGTCGGGATGACGTCCGCATCCGCACCTATTGCTTCTATAAAAATTATCTCTATTCATTACTGCTCCTAATTGATTTTTTACGGTGATCATCAATTACAGTATATGTCGAGAAATGTCACAATGACAAAAGCACCGATCACTCGGTGCTTTTTATCATTATTTGATTGAGTATTTTTCGGAATATTCGAGATACTTTTTCCTAAACTCGTTGTCGTCGTGATGGATCGCGTGGAGTGCCTCGTGGGCATTCATATTGTGATTGTTGATGTCGATAATACCGAGTGCGATATTTGAACAGTGGTCGCCGACTCTTTCGAAGTCGGTGAGCATATCGGACCAAATAAAGCCCGCCTCAACTGTACATTCGCCGCCCTGAAGACGAACAACGTGAGTATTACGAAGAGCTCTCTTGAGGGCGTCTATTACCTCCTCAAGGGGTTCAACGTTATGTGCGATAGAGAGGTCATTGTTGATGAATGCGTTTTCGGTGTGAGTAATGATCTCGCTGACTGCGCTGCAAAGAACACCAAGCTCGTGCTTTGCGGAGCTTGAAAGTTCGATCTTCTTTTCTCTCAGCTCCTCAATGGATTCAAGAACGTTTACGGAGTGGTCGGAGATACGCTCGAAATCACCGATCGCTTTTAGGAGCATAGTGATTCTTGCGCCGTCGTCGTCGGACATACGGTGCTGACTAAGACGAGCCAAGAAGGTTCCGAGCACGTCTTCATAGTGGTCGACCTTATCCTCGAGCTTGCGGATTTTAGCCGCATTTTCTTCGGAATAGGAGTCGATGGATTCGATGCTGAGTGCAAATCCCTCGATTGCTGCCCTTGCCATCTTGTTTGCAAGGTCGGCACTTTGAGCGAGAGCGATTGCGGGGGTTGCGAGAAGACGCTCATCAAGCTCCACAACCTTTTCGGGATCCTTTCCTTCGGGAACAAGCTTATATGCAAGCTTTTCAAGGAGAGAGGATGCAGGCAAAAGAATAACAGTACAAAGAACGTTGAATATGGTGTGGCAAATAGCAATGCCGAGATAGCTTGCGGATTTGTTCAGTATCAGTGGCTTGAAGATGAAACTGATAAGACTGAATATGGTGAGGCATATTACAGTTCCTATTACGTTGAACGAGAGGTGGATGAACGAAGCACGCTTTGCATTCTTATTTGCGCCTAAAGAGGAGAGCATTGCGGTAACACAGGTGCCGATATTTTGTCCCATGATGATCGGGATAGCCGCCGCATAGGAAACCGCACCGGTCGCACTAAGTGCCTGAAGTATACCTACGGATGCTGAACTCGACTGAATGATTGCCGTTACTACCGCGCCGACGATAACGCCGAGAATGGGATTTGTAAATGCGAGAAACAAATTTTGGAATTCCGGAATGTCTGAAAGTCCCTTTACGGCACTACTCATAGCATCCATACCGAACATAAGAGTTGCAAAGCCGAGGAGTATCGTTCCAACGTCCTTTTTCTTTGAGGACTTCGAGAACATCGTAAACGCAATACCGATAAGAGCAAGTACGGGAGTAAATGACATCGGCTTTAGAAGCTTCATTACTATATTATCGCTCGATATACCGCCAAGACTGAGTAACCAAGAGGTAACAGTCGTACCGATGTTAGCACCCATTATAACGCCGATTGCTTGCTTGAGAGTCATTATTTTGGAGTTTACAAAGCCCACCACCATAACCGTGGTTGCGGAAGAGCTTTGAATGATTGCGGTAACGCCCATACCTGTCAAAAAGCCCTTGAGCTTGCTGTTGGTGAGCTTGCCGAGAAGTGCCTTAAGACTGTTACCTGCGCGACGCTCCAAGCCGTCGCCCATAACGTTCATACCGAATAAAAACAAACATAGACCACCTATTAGGGCGAGAACGTCAAAAATATCAAACATTAGTTTTTCTCCTTGAGTATTTCGTTGCGAAGCTGATTATATTTTTTCGCATACAAGAATATTTTATCATTTTTGACGAAAATAGTCAATAGAAATTTTAAAAAAGGAAGTGGGCAGAAAAAGTCGCAGCGCGTTTGCTTTTTAAGGCATACAAAAGAAAAGCACCGCGGATGCTCCACGGTGCCTTGGGGATCACTTTTTGAATTTTTCAAGAATGGCGAGTGCGCACAGCATTCCGTCATAGGCGCTTGTGACGATGCCGCCCGCATAGCCCGCACCTTCGCCTGCGGGATAGACGTGGGGACGGGAGAGCGCCTCCTTCGTTTGCTCGTTTCGAAGCATTCGAATGGGGGACGTAGTTCTCGTTTCGGGGCCTGTGAGTACCGCCTCGGGAAGATAAAAACCGCCCATCCACTCATCGAAATCCTTGAACGATTCAACGAGGGATTCGGTAATATATTCGGGCATATACTCTTTTGGAGAGAGGGGGAGAGTTCCGCATGCATAGGAGGGATTTACCGTTCTATAGATGCCGTCCGGATTGCGATTTTCCTTCAATTCGCCCATCTTCACCGTAGGAGCCGCATAATTCCCGCCTGTTAAAGAAAAAGCTCTTTGTTCGATCCTTCTTTGAAATTCGATACCCGCAAGGGGATGATTGCTTTCAAAATCCTCGGGGGTTACTGAAACGAGCAGAGCGGAGTTTGAATTATCCGCATCGCGTGAGAAAACGCTCATTCCGTTTGTGACCACGCCGTGTAGCTCGCTCGTTGCGGGGACTACCGTTCCGCCCGGGCACATGCAAAAGCTATAAACGCTTCGTCCGCTTTTAAGGTGAGTAACGAGATGATAGGTCGCCGTTTCGAGTGCGCTATCGTAATTCTTTCCGTAAATGAGCTCGTTTATATATTCTCTTGGATGCTCCACTCTCATTCCAATTCCAAAGCCCTTGGGAATGATTTGGAATCCGCTATCGTAAAGTGCGCTTATCGTGTCGCGCGCACTGTGACCTATCGCCAAAACGGCATCGGTGCAGGGGAGGGTGATCTCGATGCCGTCTTTAATATACTTAACGGCTGTCAGATCGCCGCTTTTGTACACAAATTCCGTGAATTTCGCCCCGAAAATAAAGCTTCCGCCGTTATCGATTATTTTTTGACGTATACGTTTAACGATATCGCCGAGCTTGTCCGTGCCGAGATGGGCGGTCGCTGAATAGGAGATGTCGGGAGTTGCGCCCGCAAGGATGAATTCGTCGAGTATCTTTTGCTTGTATT
>JAZRCO010000128.1:0-3665 GCA_045659855.1 Eubacteriales bacterium
GAAAATAGGAAACGTTGAGATCAAAAACCGTATCGTAATGTGTCCCATGGGAGGCACGTCTCTTTTCGGCTGGTTTGAGCTTGGTGGATGCCATTTGGACAAGGAAGCAGCAAAGCTCTTCTTAGAGCGTGCCAACAACAACGTTGGTCTTATCATTCCCGGTATCGCACCTCTTCGCGACACCTTCTGGGGAAAATGGCTTTGGCAAAATCCCAAAATGTTTAACGAATTGAAGGAGTTTATGGATGAGATCCATAAGACCGGAGCAAAGCTTTTTGTTCAGCTTACAGCCGGCATGGGCCGTTCATGGGCAATTACCGAGCTTGTAGCTCCTCTTCATAGAAATAGATTGACAAGAGCGATCGTAAAGCCCATTATCGATACAAGCCACGAGCTTGCATCTCCCTCTCCCCAGCCATCTCGTTGGGCACCCGACATTATTTGTCCCGAGATGACAAAGCACCAGATCCACGAGATCATCGAGGCATTTGCAAAGACTGCAAAGCTTTGTATGGATGCGGGCGTTGACGGTGTTGAGGTTCACGCCGTTCACGAGGGCTACCTTCTTGACCAGTTTGCAATCGAATACTTCAACCATAGAGAAGACGAGTACGGCGGAAGCTTTGAAAACCGCTACCGTTTTGCTGCTGAGGTAGTACAGGCAATCAAGGCCGAGTGCGGAAGCGAATTCCCCGTATCTCTCCGTTATTCCGTTGAATCCAAGATGAAGGACTTCTGCTACGGCGCAATGCCCGGTGAGGACTACGTTGAGATCGGTAGAAATATGGAAGAGAGTGAAAGAGCGGCTAAGTATCTTCAGGATGCCGGCTACGATATGCTCAATGCCGATAACGGTACATACGACTCTTGGTACTGGGCTCATCCCCCGATGTATATGCCCCAGAACTGCAACCTTGAGGACGTAGCACATATTAAGAAATTCGTTGATATTCCCGTAGTTTGCGCGGGTAGAATGGAGCCCGATGTGGGTGCTCAAGCTATAGCTGAGGGAAGAATTGATGCGATGGGTATTGCCCGTCAATTCCTTGTTGATCCTGAATGGATAACAAAGCTCATTGATGACAGACTTGAGGAGATCAAGCCCTGTATCTGCTGCCATAGCGGATGCTTTAACTTCTCATCCTCCAAGGGCCATCCTAATACACAGGCACTTACCGATACAATGGGACTTGCTCGTTGCGCACTTAATCCCGAAACGATGCAGTCCAAGAAATATAAGATCAAGCCCGCTAAGAAGAGCAAGAGAGTTGCTGTTATCGGTGGGGGTATCGGGGGTATGGAAGCGGCTATCGTTCTCGCAAAGCGCGGACATTGCGTAACCATCTATGAAAAATCTGATAAGCTTGGCGGCGTATTCGTAGCTGCAGCTGCACCCTCCTT
This sequence comes from Eubacteriales bacterium, assembly GCA_045659855.1. GTDB lineage: Bacteria > Bacillota > Clostridia > Oscillospirales > CAG-272 > RGIG4608. Next base: position 1,402 of record JAZRCO010000128.1, read on the forward strand.
CAAGGAAAAGGATAGAGACCTTATCGCTTGGTATAACCGTGAGGTAAGAAGCTATCCCTCAATCGAAATCAAGCTCAACACCGAGATTACCGACGTTGCGGACATCAATGCGGACGAGATCATCGTTGCTACAGGCGCTAAGCCCAGAAGACTCGATATCAGCGGCAAGCACGTTGCTATCGAAGCGATCGACTACCTCCTTGGCAATAAAGAGGTTGGCGAGACAGTAGCGGTTATCGGTGGCGGCCTTACAGGATGCGAGATCGCATACGATCTCTACCTCAAGGGCAAGAAGCCCATCATCATCGAAATGATGGACGACCTTATCGTTACAAAGGGAATTTGCTTGGCAAACACGAGCTATTTGCGTGATTTCTTTAAGACAAATAAGGTGCCCGTACACCTTGAAACAAGCGTTAGCCAAATCGTTCCCGATAAGGGCGTTATGGTTCAGCACAAGGACGGCACTTACGAAACCATCCATTGCGACAGCGTTATCCTTTCCGTTGGATACACTCCCGATCCCGTTGAGAGCGACGGCGTTTACGTAATCGGTGACGCTAAGAGCGTTGGTAACCTCAGAACAGTTATCTGGGGCGCTTGGGACGTTGCAATGAAGATATAATTGCAAATCTTTAGAATTACGAAAGGGTATAGATATGCTTTTAACAAACGAACAGCAGGCCATACTTAACGGCGAGAAGGGTGAAACTCTCGCTAAGGTAATGCAAACAGTAGTTCGTTACGGCGAGCTTTTCGGCGCTGAAAAGCTTGTTCCCGTAACAAGTAAATATAATCACCTTGTAACAAGCTTCGGTCTTAAGATGATGACACCCGTTTTCGATCTTATGCAGCAGCTTATCGACGCGGACGTTGTTTCCGAGCAAAAATTCTCCGCGGACCCCCGTCCTCTTGATCCCAATGTTCCTCAAAACATCTTGCAAAAGATCGTGTTCAACGTTGCAATGTACTCCAAGCAGGATTTCTATGAGGGTCAGCTTAAAACACTCGGTCTTATGGATGAAAACGCATTCACTTGCGCTTGCTATCTTGATCAGGTGGGCAATAAGCCCCAAAAGGGAGAGGTTCTCTCATGGGCTGAATCCAGTGCGGTAGTTTATGCTAACTCCGTTCTCGGCGCAAGATGTAATAGAAACTCAGGTATCATCGATATCATGGGCTCAATCGTTGGTTACGTTCCTTATTTCGGACTCCTTACTGACGAGGGAAGAAAGGCAACTTGGGTAATCGAAATTAAGACAACAAAGAAACCCGAAGCACAGCTTCTCGGCCCTGCTATCGGTATGAAGGTTATGGAAGACGTTCCTTATATCAAGGGACTTGACAAATGGCTCGGAAATGAGCTTGACGAGGGAGCATGCTCCTTCCTCAAGGATTTCGGCGCGGCTACCGCTTCTAACGGCGCGGTTGGTCTTTACCACGTTGAGAATCTCACTCCCGAGGCAAAGGAGCTTGGCGAATCTCTTATCTCCGAGGGCGCAAAGACCTACGTGATCGACGATGCCGAGCTTCAAAGAGTTTATGATTCCTATCCCGTTATTTGGAAGAATAAGGACGCCAAGCCCAAGCTTTGCTTTATGGGATGTCCTCATATGAGTCTTGAACAGCTCAAGAGCTGGACCGAGCGCCTCGAGGTAGCTCTTAAGGCAGCAGGCAATACTAAGGTAGTCATCCCCACAGTATTCACGTCAGCTCCCGCAGTTATCGAGGAATTCAATAAGACCGAATACGCATCTCGCCTCAAGGCAACAGGTGTAATTCTTTCCTACATATGTCCCCTTATGTATATGAACAATCCGCTTTCAAAGTCGATGCCCGTAATCACATCGTCCAATAAGCTTCGTACGTATACAACAGCCCGTTACTACACGGACGAGGAGATACTTGAACAAATCACAAAGGGGGTAAAATAAGATGAAGGTATTTAAAGGTAGAGTAGTTGCTCCCGGCAACGTAACTGCTGAGGCAGTAGTTTCTCACGCAGGACTTAACACACTTGCTTCTTTCCAGGGCGCATTGCAGTTTGGCGATAAAAAGGCAACCTGTGGTGACCAGAATAACCCCGATCTTTATAACAAGCAGATGGCAGGAAAGGCACTTTGCCTTCCTCAGACAATCGGTTCAACAACGGGTGGTCTCGTTCTTTATTGCGCGTGCGCAATGGGACGTCAGCCCGCGGCAATGCTTTTCTCTATGCCCATCGACTCACTTGCAGGCGCAGGTGTTGTAATTGCAGACGTTTG
>JAZRCO010000129.1:0-5262 GCA_045659855.1 Eubacteriales bacterium
TTAAAAAGAAATGCCGATTCGCCTACGCGGCGGGCGCCACTACTCGTGGAGAGCCACCTTTTGAAAAAGGTGCACGAAAACAATCGATTGGTGCGGTGCTAACATAGCAAAACACTCTCTTGGTTAGTGCGAACAAAGTGACAAAACAAAAAAGGAAGCCCTCATTCGAGGACTTCCCTTATTCTAATTGTGATTATTTCTTGCTCTCGTCAAGGTAAATTACTACCTTACGGTTGCTCTCAGATCCGATGGAGTTTGTGCTAACTCCTGCAAAGCTCTGAAGCTCGGAGTGAATAATACGGCGCTCGTAGGGGTTCATGGGCTCGAGCATTACGCTTCTCTTGTACTTGATAACTCTATGCGCCATGCGTCTTGCAAGCGTTCTGAGTGTATCCTCTCTCTTCGCTCTATAGGACTCGATATCAACGGAGATCTTAGGAATAGAATTCTTCTTGTTCTCCGTTCTATTAGCCGCAAGGTTTGCGAGATGCTGGAAGGAGTCGAGAGTTTCGCCGTGGTGACCGATGAGAACGCCTGCGTCCTCGCCGATAATGTCGATCTTCTTGCCAAGCTCGGTGTCGGAAACGACAACGTCCGCCTCGATATTCATATTCTTGAGAGTTGTCTTAACGAAGTCAAGAGCGAGATCGATCGCGCTGGGGATGTAAACCACCTGCACCTTTGCAGGTGTTGCGCCAAGACCGAAAAGACCCTTCTTAGCTTCTTCTAAAACTGTATATTCAAGCGCATCAACGGGAACCTCAAGCTCAAGGGCAGCGAGTGCGAGAGCATCCTCAACCGTCTTTGCGGATACGATAGTTTCTTTTTTCATTTTATTAATTACTCTTTCTTAAATTTTTTGTACGATTACTTAAATATATTACTTCACGAATGTGGGATATTCCTCATCGTCATCGTCGATGTGGTGGAGTGAACGGGGCTTTTCTCTGTTAGGATCAAGCTCCGAGTCGCCGCTCTTGCGCTTTCTTTGGGGCTTCTTGGATGAAATCTCACGCTCCGCCGCCTTATAATCCTCCTCGGTGAATACGGGAAGGGGCATAACCTTACTCATAATGAACTGCTTGAGCGTTGAGATAACGCTTCTAAATACCCAGTAGATACCAACGGCACCGGGAACCATAAATGAGAAGAAGGTGGACGCAATAGGCATATAGAAGTCCATCACCTTAGTTGAGCAGCCCTGACCGGGTGCCTGCTCGTTTTGAGTGGGCTGATAGGTGAACTTCTTTGTGATCTGCATTGTGAAGAAATAGGTAATGAAAGTGATAGCGGGAACAACAAGCAACCAGTAGTTACCGTCAAGACTGGGTGTGAAACCGAAGTTGATGGGACCAACGTTGAATGAGGGGACCTTATCGAGCATTGCGTTAAGTGTGTCGAACACCTTGCTTGCATTGTTGATAAGCTCGAAGCTCTCTATCGAGGAGAGATCAACTCCCTTGAGCTGAGAAAGCATTTCGATAGTACCGTTTGTGGAGGTGAGGGTCATACCGAGACCGCCCGCCGCCTTGCTTGCAGTAAAGAATACCTTGATGGCGTTTGCAAGACTTACCGTGCCGCCAACAACGTACTGAATGGGGTCAACAACGATGTTGTAAAGGAGCATAATGATGGGAAGCTGAATGAGCATGGGAAGACAACCGCCCATGGGGTTGAAATTCTCTCTCTCATAAAGCTCTTGGATCTCCTGCGTGACCTTTTGCTGAGTTGCCTGGTCGTTTCTTCCCTTATAGCGATTTCTTATCGCCATTTCCTTGGGACGGAGATTTGCCTGCTTGATTGAGTTCTTTTGCTGCTTGATTGTGAGAGGAATCATGCATATCTCAACGATAACTGCGAAAATGCAAATACCGATGAGGTAGTTTCCAAAGCCGACGTTCTTAGTGAGCCAGCCGAGGAAGGAGCCGATCCAAAATCTAATATTTGAAATGATATCGCGGTTTTCCTCAAAGGAAACGTCGAGCTTCATTGCGTCCACAATGTTCTTGATATCCGCCGCACTGATGGATTCATAGCTGAGTGTGGACTTTTCATCGTATTTTGCGAGTACCTTCTTTGCCGCCTCAACGTTTACCTCTCTAATTTCGGAGTAATCGTCGAGATTCGCATCGGCACCGAGCACGTCGTAGCCACGGTAAGCCGCAACAAAATCGCTCCATGCGGAGCCGTTATTGCGAACGAGAGTCGCAATGGCGTTGAGCTGATCCTGTGTGAGAGTGCTGCCCTCGGCAACTGCTACGTCATTGATCGTAACGGTTATTTGCTTGGGGGCGGTGCATGACGTGAAAGCCGTGCAAAGAATCAATGCAAGAACGATGAGAGCTAAAAATCTTGAATTAAAAATCTTTTTCATTTTCAATTTGATTTACCGACCTTTCGTCTACTCGAATTCGCATATTATTGCGCGAGCAAATCTAAAAGAATCGATTCCCTTTCTTTCTTAATGGGTTTGTGTGCTATCTGATTTGCGCCGAATAGCACTTCGGCAAGCCGCGTGATTGTCCTCTTTTTTGTGACTGCGGCGTCATTTTTTGTCTTTTGCTTTCTTGGACGCGTTTTCGTGCGCTACTTTTTCTTGGGAACGGGATCGTATCCCCCCGCGCAAAACGGGTTGCAACGCAAGATTCGCCAAGCGGTCAGTCCGATTCCGATGAAGAATCCCCATTCCGTGAACGCGTCTATCGCGTATTGAGAGCAGGTCGGACGGAATCTACACGTGGGTCCCTTGAGAGCTGAAAGATGCTTTTGGTAAAAGCGTACCATTCGGATGCAAATATGCTTCATTTGACATCTCCTGTTTCGCCTGTGCCTGTAGAAGTGACGGCTTCCGTTTTTTTGGTTGGTGCGGATTTGTACATCTCGAGCTTGCCAAATGCCTCGATAAGCTCTTGCGCTATCTCGTGGCTCGACGACTCGTGCGCGCCAACTCTTGCGGCAATGACGATGAGATAGCCCGTCTTGAGCGTACCCTCTTCCCTTGCCTGTGCAAGTCCTGCGCGGATTATCCTCTTAACTCGGTTGCGTTCTACCGCTCCGCCTATCTTCTTGGAAACCGAAAGACCTATCCTATTGATATACTTTTTCTCGGGGTTCATCAGCATTTGCTTTTTTGCGCCCCAGTCGCGCAAGACGTAAACGCTCACGTGCTTCTTGTGAGCTCGCTCGCCGTTTCGGTATGCCTTTTGATAAAGATGATTTTCTCTTATAGCAATATCCTTCATCTCGCCGCCTTGATAAGTACCTTTCGTTCCTATTTTGTGTTTGTCAGTGCTGAAAAATGTGCTTCCGTTTAGTAGTTAGTTTTCATTAATCGCCTACGCGGCGGGCGCTTCTTTTTCGGGAAAAAGAAGCAAAAAGCTTTTTTATCGCTTTGTTTTCTGCAAATTTGACGCAAATTTTCGAAATTCCTTGCGGAATTATCGGTGAGCCACTAAAATCCTCTTATGAAAATAAATTTTCAACGCGGATTTTACCGATCGCACTACGAAAACAAAATCAAGGATTTGTTTTTCTAAAATTTGCTTCTTTTCACAAAAATACCGATGACGCAGGGGTCCAAACCACTTGGTCATCGGTACATTTTCGGGGCCTTGTGACCCACAAAAGATTAATAAGTCAATCTTTTTCTGCCTTTTGCGCGTCTTCTCTTAAGAACGTTTCTGCCGTCAGCAGTTCTCATTCTCTTTCTAAAGCCGTGCTCTTTTTTTCTCTGTCTTTTTTTAGGTTGATATGTTCTGAGCATTATTGCCACCTCCTTGGAATATGTTCGGAAGCGTGTTGCTTTTCAGCCTTCTCTACGCTTTTACACAATGACATCATATATTATAAACACAAAATGCCGATTTTGTCAAGTCTTTTTTCAATTTTTTTGCAGTTTTTCTTCTATATATATGCGAAAAATAAACAAAAAACGGACTTTAACGGTGAAAACGGCTCAAAATGCGTGCTTAACTGATGCAAAATTTATTTTTTCGTGAGTGTTACACCGTCGGTCACGAATACTATCGTGCCGAGCTTGTCGGTACGGTAAACCGTTGCGCCGACCGCCGCAAAATTGTTCATCGCCTCGGTGGTGGGATGACCGTAGGAGTTGTCTGCGCCGCACGAAACGACAACGAACTGCGGCCTTGCCGCCTGCAAAAGAGCGAGTGAATTCGACGTTTTTGCGCCGTGGTGTCCCGCGCTGAAGATATCGCACTTGAGCGAATTTCTACTGTGATCGAGGAGGAGTGCCTCACCCTCCTTCTCGGCGTCACCCGTGAAGAGGATATTCTTGCTTCCGTAGGTTGCATAGATGATAAGACTCGAATCGTTCGAGTCGAGGTCGTTGATGTCGTCGATAACGGGTCCGAGCACGTCAAGCGCAAGCGCACCGATCTCGAAACGGTCGCCTGCCTGAGCGATTATACCGTTCACACCGCGTGTTTCCATAGCGTCGAGCGCCTTCTCGAAGAATTTTGCGGTCTTTTCCTTGCCGTTGATAACGAAATTCTTGACCTTGATGTTTTCAATCACGTATGCCGCACAGCCCATGTGGTCGGAGTCGGGATGCGTGATGATGAAATACTCAAGCTCGGTCACTCCCTGCGACTTGAGATAGGATACGACAACGCTACCCTGATCGGACTCGCCGCAGTCGATAAGTACGCTTCCGCTTGAGGTTTGAAGGAGCGCGGCATCACCTTGGCCGACGTCAATGAAGTGGATAGCCATCTCCTGCCCATTCGGATCGATAAAGGGAGCGGTGGGGGCATCCTCGGTGAAAATGCCGAGATCGTTAACGAAGTCGCGGAAGGGCTCGGAGCTCTCATAGAGGTAACCGAACGCCGCGGCGAGAAAAACGAGTAGCACAATAACTATGGGCAACGACTTGCCGAATAGCGCCCTCATCACCTTTTTTCTTTGCTTTTCTTTGTACTTTTTGGTGTGATTACCTGCCATTTTTAGACCTCCAAGGTAGTATTTTTCTATGTCATAATTATAGCAGTAGCGGACGGCAAAATCAATAGCTTTTTGAATCAAATTTCAATAATTGTACGGAGCGAAAAGTACAAATGCTCGACCATACGATGTTTGATATATTTTCCTCGTGAAATTGGGATTTATCGGTGTGTTCGCACCAACCAAAGGGATTGTTTTCGTCCACCTTTTTCAAAAGGTGCCTCTCCACGAGTAGTGGCGCCCGCCGCGTAGGCGAATCGGCATTTCTTTTGTTAGCTTTTCTTTGTGCCTCTTATGGCA
>JAZRCO010000130.1:0-5393 GCA_045659855.1 Eubacteriales bacterium
AAACGGCTCTGTAGAAACAACACTCACAAGAGCTAAAGAAGTTCGTTCTGTTGCAGAAAAGATGATCACACTTGGTAAGAAAAACACTCTTGCAAGCCGTCGTGCTGCTCTTTCCTACATCACAAAGGAAGACGTTGTTACCAAGGTATTCAATGAGATTGCTCCTAAATATGAAGGTCGTAACGGTGGTTACACTCAGATTTATAAGCTTGGTCCCCGCCGTGGTGACGGAGCTGAAATGGCAATCATCAAATTGGTTGACTAATTTGATACCGCAATTAGCAATATAAATAAACACCCAAGCATTTTGCTTGGGTGTTTTTTTATTCGAATGCGCAATTTATAGCTTGTTGAGTGTCGCCAAGAGCTTGTCGATATCGTGCTTGGTGTTGAAGTAGCCGAAGGAGAGGCGAATCCCGCCCGTTTGGAGAGTTCCGAGCGCCTTGTGGGCGAGCGGAGCGCAGTGGAGCCCCGAGCGAACGCAAATACCGTTTTCGTCGAGGAATGCGGATACTCTCTGTGGGGAAAGACGGTCGACGTTGAAGAGCATGGTGCTTCCCTTAAAGTCGGGCGCGTATATCTTTACGCCGCTAACGTTTAGCAATCCCTCGCGTGCGTGACGAAAAAGCTCGCGTTCATGCTCTAAAATTCCGTCCACGGATTGCGCCTTGATAAATCGCACGCCCTCTAAAAGTCCAACGATCGAGGGCAGGGGGAGAGTCCCCGCCTCGTGGCGCTCGGGAATTGCGTCGCCCATAAGGGCGTCGATCGAGTTGATGCCGTTTCCGCCCTCAACTAAGGTTTGAAGCGGCATTTCGGAATTTATAGCGACGAATGCGCTCCCCTGCAAGCCGTAAAGTCCCTTGTGACCTGGGGATGCAAGAAAATCGATATTCATCTTTTGCATATCTATTGGCAAATGCCCCATCGACTGAGCGCAGTCAACTGCGAAAAGGATGTGATTTTCCTTGCATAGTGTCCCTATTTTTTCAAGCGGAAGGGAATAGGAGCAAACGTTTGACTGATGATTGCAAACAAGGAGCTTGGTGTTTTTTCTCAGCTTGCTCCTGATGGACGAAATGAGCTCGCCATCGCCGTCGCTCTTGGCAAAATTATCACCACTTTTGCTGCCGTTATTTGCATTGGACAGCGCCGAAAAGGTGTCGAAGGTTATTATCCCCTCGTCCTGCAGCTTGGAGAGTGGACGGTACACGGCATTGTGCTCCATATCGCTCAAAATAACGTGATCTCCGCGCTTTAAGATGCCCTTGAGGATGAGATTAAGTCCGTACGTGCAAGAGGGCACAAAAACGATATTCTCGGGCTGTGGCGCGTTTATGAGGGCTTGGAGCTCCTCTCGGCATTCGTATATCTTATTTGCCGCCAAAAGGGAAAGACGGTGTGCGCCCCTGCCCGCATTTCCACAGTAGCTTGACAAGCATTTCGTTACCTCGCGTGCAACCGAGGGTGGCTTGGGAAAGCTCGTTGCGGCATTGTCGAGATAGCAAAATTTGACCTTCATAGCGGCATTCCTTGAGTGTCGCTGATGAATTTTTGAGGATGGATCCGTTCCTTGCGCAAGATGGCTCTTACCGTGCCCTCCTCGGAGCACGGAAATTCTATTCCGTAGGCGCATCCCTTGGGCGTTACGGAGGGATCGAGAGAAACGATTCTTGAATATATTCCCACTTGGGAGAGGGCCCTTTGCGCCCTAATGGATAAATTAAGTGAGGTAATGGTAGCGATACAGTTCTTCATAGTTAAACTCCGTATTAAAAATATGACGGTAAATTTGGTGATGCACGCTATAGCGAGCAATAAAATGCAAATTTAATACTATTATATGAAATCTATGAATAATTGGCATTGGGCTTGGGAACACTAAATTATCAAAATACAAGGAGATCATTATGAAGGCAACAAAAATACTACTTATTTTATGCGTTTTCGTGCTTTGTGCAACGGTTTGCAATATTTTGCCCATTCACGGGGAGGAGAAGATATACGAGAGCGTTGTTAGATTGCACGTGCTTGCGAATTCCGATAGCGACGAGGATCAGGCACTCAAGCTGAAGGTTAGGGACGGCATCCTCGCCTACGTTTCGCCGCGCGTTATCGACTGCAAAAGCAGGGAAGAGGCAATCGAGGTGCTAAGCTCTGAGCTTGACGAAATCGAGAAGGTGGCATCGGAGATCATCGCGCTCGAGGGGTACTCCCACTCGGTCGAGGTAACGCTCACGCTGGAGGATTATCCAACGAGAAATTATGAGGCGATGAGCTTTCCGTCGGGAGAATACGTGAGCTTGCGAGTGCTCATTGGCGAGGCGCAGGGACAAAACTGGTGGTGCGTACTGTTCCCACCGCTATGTCTTTCCGCCGCAACTGAGAAGAGCGTCAACGAGGACGCCTTTATTGCCGTTGGACTGACCTCGGATCAGTATAAGATAATCACCGAATCCGACGATGCTCGCTATTATCTTAGATTTAAGCTCCTTGAAGCGATCGGCGAGCTAAAGAGGTAGAGAGGCGGTCACGGAGCATCTTGACATTCCGAAAAATATATGCTACTATAACCATAGAGTAGCAATATTTTCGGAGGCAGATATGAAAAACGAGTATAAAGTAACGAAAAGCTTGATGAAATCTTGGGCTAACGACTTTTATTTTATTGGCGGCGCAAGTGTGTTTTACTTTATCGCAAGTGTTGCACTCGGTCTTGTCGGAGTTGCCTTGGTTATAATACTGATAGTTAGCCAGTTACAGTCGTTTTTGCTGTGGCTTTGCGGTATCCTATATATTTGCATGTCGTTAGAGCATATATTTTTGGGGAGAATAATCGCCTGCGCAAAGAGATATAAGAGATGCGTGTCGCTGTACGGTAGCGACGAATGGTTAAGAAGCATTGAATTTCTCGATGACGAGATAAAGGTGACGGATGCAAGCTCCGTTACGGTGCTCAAATATGACGGCATCACAAGGATAAAGGAAAAGAACAACACCGTTTTGATTGTGTTTGGCAAGAGCAGTATTGCGCTTCGCGTCTACAAGGATGCATTTATCGATGGCTCTTGGGAGGAGTGCAAGGCGCTACTCGATACAAAGAAAAAATAAAAAATAAAACCGACGGAGATTCCGTCGGTTTTTTCGTTATATTTCGATTATTAGAGTTACAATCACAAATAGAATTATGCTCGCAATCGCTGGAATCGAGGTGCATAGGTATGCGAGATTCCAAAACGATTTTTCAAGCGGCATGGACTTTACAAAGCTTGTGCCGAATTTGTCGTGCGAATACTTTTTGTAGAGTCGTGAGAGATGTGAAAAGAGGAGTATCGCTACCGCAAGCGTTACTATTGCTATGAGAAATACGAAGAGCGCATAGCTTGAGCTTACAGTTTTCACCGAGATAAGAGTTGGTTCAAAGAACACCGCAAAGAAATTATATGCCACGTGAACTGCCACCGTAAGCGTTATGGACTCGGTCGCATAAAGCAATATGCAAAGGAGCGCGCCAAGGAAGAATCTTGGTAAGAGCGCTTCAAAGCTAAAGCCCAAAAGGGCGAAGGTGAGCGAGGAGAAGAGAGTTGTCACAAGTCGGCCCTGCTTGTCGTGCTCCTTGACGATTGCACCGCGGAATACGATGCCCTCGAGAATGGGAACGAGAATGCAAAAGGTCAAAACGAGGTAAAGGTCATTCCAAAGCTTGCCGTTTCGGTGCGCGAAAAACATGTTGTAGAGGGGGAACTCGGTGTATCTTCCCTCTAAAACGAGCAATTTTATGAGGACGCTACCGAGAAAAATAAACAAGGTAGAAAGGACGATAACGGGAATGTGAACCTTTTTCGGTAGTTCAAAATGGATCGTGGGGAGATATTTTTTGCCGCCCCTCGAGAGCCAAAAGAAGTAGAACGGAACGCCAAATGCTATCGGGAGCATGAGGAGCATCCAACCGTTACCCGAAAAGAAAAGAGTTGAATTTATGAGATTGAAAAGCGAGAGGAGTGCCATGATTGAGAGCACGAGAAGTGCCGTGCCCGATGGCGCAAAGAGCGTTTCGAGCAAAAAATCCTTAAGCTTTTTCAGTACCGCTTTAAGAAAAGTCAAAATAAAGCACCTCGCTTTCCGTGATTATCATATTGAGAGGGGCATCGTGCTCCTCGTCGGGAATATCGCTGTAAAGAAGCTCGGAATATGAAATTCCAATGCTTGTCCCCGTGAAGTCTTTCAAAAATCTATCGTAATATCCCATTCCGTAGCCGACGCGATGACCCTTTCTTGAAAAGAGAATGGCGGGAACGATGCAAACGGTCCTATCCGTCGCCGTGACGGTGGGCATGTCCTCGTTCGGCTCTAAAAGACCGAACTCTGCTCTGTGCAAGCTCGATAGATCCTCTATCGCCCTAAAGATGAGATTGCCGTCCTTTTTGATGCACACGGGAAATGCGACCGTCTTTCCAAGCGACTTGGCAAGATCAAAGAGGGGCAGGGGAGATATCTCGTTTTTTATGGGATAGTAAAGCAAAACGGTGTCGGCAAGCTCAAATTCTCTTGTTTTCGAGAGAAGCTCGCACACCTTTGCGCTTGCGCGTTCTATAAATTCTTCGCCAAAACTGTTGCGCAGGGCACGGCATTTTTGGCGAAGAGCATTTTTATCTATATTGTTTCCTGTCATTTTATGAATGCGCTTGAGGCGATTTCGTCGGCTTTTTCCTTGCCGAGCAGCTTTTCAACTATGGCAAGACCGAATTCCGCGGCACAGCCCATACCCTTGGCGGTTATCACGTTGCCGTCAAGTACCACGCGCTCATCCTTAAAGGTCGCACCGTCGAGGTATTCTTCAAATCCGGGGAAGCAAGTTGCATTTTTGCCCTTGAGGTATCCCATGATTCCGAGAATCGAGGGTGCCGCACATATAGCGCAAACGAGCGCGCCCCTTTGCATTGCGCTGTGAATCGCATTTACGACCACTTCACTTTCCTCGAGATTGGTAGTGCCGGGCATACCGCCGGGAAGGATTATCGCTTCGGGCGCGGTGCACTCAAGCTCGCTTGAATGAACGTCGGCAATAACAGGAATGCCATGCGCTCCCGTAATCGTTGTCGTTTCACCAACTCCAACCGTCTTGATTTCAAGTCCCGCGCGACGAATAACGTCGAGCGTGAAAAGAGCTTCGACCTCCTCAAAGCCATTTGCCAAAAATAAATAAATCATGGTTTTTCTCCATTACGAATTTCAAATTTTGCCATGTATCGCACCATGTTCGCGCGAACCAATAGGTTGTTTGCTCACTTTATTAAAAGTGGCTCTCCACGAGTAGTGGCGCCGAATCAGTTAGTTGAAGCAGCAAGTGTAAACCAACTTCGTAGGGGCGACCATTGGTCGTCCGTTACAAA
>JAZRCO010000131.1:0-7583 GCA_045659855.1 Eubacteriales bacterium
ATACATAGCAAAGAACATCGTTGCGGCAGGACTTGCTAAGAAGTGCGAGGTTCAGCTTGCTTATGCTATCGGTGTTGCAAAGCCCGTTTCCGTAATGATCGACACCTTTGGTACGGGTGTTGTTGACGAAGCACTCATTTCCGAGGCAGTACAGCGCCACGTTGACCTTCGTCCCGCTGCTATTATCGACAGATTCCAGCTTCGCCGTCCTATCTACAGTGCTCTTGCGGCATACGGTCATATGGGACGTGAGGATATTAACGCTCCTTGGGAGGCGCGCGATTTGGCACCCGTTCTCAAGGCAGAGCTTTTGAAATAATCAAACTTTAGACCTCAAATGAAAATTTGAGGTCTTTTTGAAAAAATTTAGGAAGGGAGAATACCGATGGCAATGCAATATGAGACCGTTCAAGAGGACGGCGTACATACTGTCGAGGGCTCGGTCGAGGGAATAATCTATTCCAACGAGGACAACGGCTATACCATTCTTGAGCTTATCACCGACAAAAACGAGCTTGTTACCGCGGTCGGTATCATGCCCTATATAGGAGAGGGAGAAACACTCAAAATCTACGGAAAATGGGTGCATAATCCCAAATACGGAAGACAATTTTCCGTTTCGTCATACGAAAAGGTAATGCCCACCAATGCAACAGCGATATTGCGCTATTTGGCGTCGGGGGCAATCAAGGGGATCGGACCCAAGACGGCTCAAAAGATCGTTGACGTCTATGGTGAGGATACCTTTGACGTGATAGAGAACCATCCCGAATGGCTTGGGGAGATACCGGGAATCACGCCCAAAAAGGCGCGCGCGATCGGCGAGGAGTTCCAAAAGAGCTCTGGAATGCGAAGCACGATGATATTCTTCCGTGAATATTTTGGCGCCGCACTCACAATGAGGATATTCAAGCGATGGGGCTCAAGCTCCGTTGATCGCGCGAAGGAGAATCCCTATATTCTTTGCGAGGAGATAGACGGAATCGGCTTCGAAAAGGCGGATTCCATGGCACGCTCGCTCGGATTTTCTAACGACGGGCTTGATAGAATATGCTCGGGCATAGTTTATATGATGAAATATCGCATTTCCCAAAACGGACACGTTTGCTTGCCGAGGGAGATGCTTATTGAGGGTGCAACGAAGCTTTTAGAGGTGAGCGAGGAGGCGATCCTCCTTGCCCTTGCGGAGCTGAAAAAGCAAAACAAGATATGCTCGGTCAAATATGACGGAGTGGAATTTATATACGAAAAAGAGAGCTACGATAACGAAAAGTATATAGCTCGCAAGCTCGATCTTCTTGATAAGGTATGCGCCTCGGTCGACGTTAGAGATATGAGGGCGTTTATCGAAAAGGAGGAGAGAAGGAGTGGCATAAGCTATGCTCCTCTTCAAAAAAAGGCGATATCATCCTCACTTGAAAGCGGAGTAATGATACTTACGGGTGGTCCGGGAACGGGTAAAACCACTGTAGTACGCGCCTTGATAGAGATATTTGACAGTATGGATCTACAGGTAGCGCTTTGCGCTCCCACAGGACGTGCGGCAAATAGAATGAGTGAGGCAACGAGCCGAGAGGCAAAAACGATACATCGCCTGCTCGAGATGGATTTTACCGATAGCGTGTACGGAAGGTTCAGCCGTGACGAGAACAATCTTCTTGATGAGGAGGTCATCATCGTCGATGAGGCATCGATGATCGACCAAAATTTGATGTGTGCGCTTTTAAAGGCGATAAAGCCGGGCGCAAGACTGATAATTATTGGCGATAGCGATCAGCTCCCGAGCGTGGGTGCAGGAAACGTTCTTCGCGATCTTATCGACGGGGAAAGATTCTCCACCATTCGACTCAACGAGATATTCCGTCAGGCGAGTGAGAGTCTTATAGTTACCAACGCTCACGCAATCAATAGGGGAGAGCTCCCTGCACTTGACGTTAAGGATAGAGATTTCTTCTATCTTTCAAGAGCGACGAGCCACGATATTGCATATACCGTAGCCGACCTTTGCAAGAATCGCTTGCCCAAGGCATACGGAGTTAGAGCAACGGCAAATATGCAGGTCATCTCGCCCTCGAGAAAGGGTGAGGCGGGAACTGAAAATCTCAACGTTTTACTGCAAAATATGCTCAATCCCGAGCAATTTGGCAAAAAAGAGTATAAATATCGCGAGATCATTTTCCGTCAGGGTGACCGCGTTATGCAAATAAAGAACAATTACGATATCGAGTGGAAAAAAGATGACGGAACGCTTGGAAACGGCGTTTTCAACGGCGATATCGGCTCGATCTACGATATCGATTTCAAGAATCAGTATATGGAGATAGTGTTTGACGATAAGAGCGTGAGATACGACTTTTCGTATTTGGAGGAGCTCGAGCACGCATATGCCATCACGGTTCACAAGAGTCAGGGCAGTGAATATCCTATAGTAATAATCCCTGCATACCGTGCCCCCGAAATGCTTCTCACAAGAAATATGCTTTACACGGCGGTAACGAGGGCGCAAAATATGGTCATCATCGTTGGAGAAAGAGATATCGTTAAAATGATGGTTGAGAATAACCGTCAGTCGCTTAGATATACGGGACTCGCCAAGCTGTTTAGGGGGACAAAATGAGCTTAAAGGACTTAGCATTCAATCTTTTGTTTCCTCCCAAATGCTCAAACTGTCACGAGCTGCTTGACGTTTCGCTCACGGATAGAACGCGTGAAACGCTTTGCCCAAACTGTAGGGTCTCTTTTGAAAATGAGAGAAATAGGGAATGCGCCGATTGCGGTCTTTCAATGAGGTTTTGTAGATGCATGCCGAAGAATATGAGCAAGGCGCAGTGCTCGGCATTGCTCAAGCTTATATCTTACCGTCCGCAGGATTCGGATTATCCAATAAGGCAGTTCGTGTATTCGGTTAAGAGGCGCGACGATAGAGGATATTTCGATTTTGTCGCCGACCAAATGCGCGCGCTACTTATTTCGGAGCTGAGAGCACGCTCACTTATGCCCGACGAATGCGTGATAACGTTTTTGCCACGCTCGTCCAAAAACTATGCCGAGCACGGATTTGACCAAGGACTTTCACTTGCAAGGGCACTCTCAAACGTGACTGGCATCAAAATGGTGAATTGCTTTAAGCGAGGATATTTTAGCAAGGAGCAAAAGAGTCTTAATAAGTATGAAAGACGTCTCAATATGAACTCGGCATTTACTCTTCGTGACGTGGGAGATGACTTGGAGGATAAAACGGTAATTTTAGTTGACGATATCGTCACCACGGG
Organism: Eubacteriales bacterium; assembly: GCA_045659855.1. GTDB lineage: Bacteria > Bacillota > Clostridia > Oscillospirales > CAG-272 > RGIG4608. The sequence goes on from JAZRCO010000131.1 coordinate 3,273, forward strand.
TGCGTCGATGGCATCGTGCGCGAGAATGGTTTATTCAATCGGCGCCTACGACGTTATCGGCATATCGATCGCCGTGACCGAAAAAGTAAAAAATAATATAAAAAATAAACGCTCAAACGATTGATTTGTTATTATAGTTATGATATAATATAATTTAGCAATATTAGCGAAGGGAGGAACGGATATGATAGATAAAAGCTTAATAACAACTGACGTTGGCATTGACCTTGGTACGTCCTCCGTTCTTGTCTACGTTAAGGATAAGGGCATCGTGCTTCGCGAGCCCAGTGTCGTTGCACTTGACAACAACACGAAAAAGATAGTGAAGATAGGCAAAGAGGCCCAGCAAATGCTTGGTAGAGCGCCTGAAAACATCTCGATAATCCGTCCATTAAAGGATGGCGTTATCAGTCAGTATAGCGCAACACTCAAAATGCTTGAATATTTCATTGAACGCGCTTGTGGAAGAACGCTTATCCGTCCCCGTGTAATGATATGCGTGCCAACTGGAATCAACGAGGCGGAGGAGATGACGGTCATCAATGCCGCAAATCAAGCGGGAGCAAGACAAACTCTGCTTATCGAGGAGCCCATCGCTGCGGCGATCGGCGCGGGTATCGATATCGATGCGCCCGAGGGACATATGATAGTGGATATCGGTGGCGGCACGACCGACATTGCTGTGATATCCTATGGCGGAGTTGTGGTTTCCGAGTCAATTAAGATTGCAGGAAACGAGCTCGACGAGGCGATAATTTCGTATATGAGAAAGCACTATAAGGTGCTTATCGGAGAGCGTACTGCCGAGGAGATAAAGATCAAGGTCGGTAGAGTTTTCGAAGGCGCGTACAAAAAGCCCACGGAAATGAGCGTTAAGGGAAGATGCATCGTTAGGGGACTTCCCAAGGTTGTCACCTTCTACGGAAATGAAACGCTTGATGCACTTATCGAGCCGTTAACGTCCATCATTGATACGATTTGTCTTGTGATAGAGAGAACACCGCCCGAGCTTCTCGGTGACGTTTATAAAAACGGAATCGTGCTTACGGGAGGCGGCTCAAAGCTTTCAGGGCTCGACAAGCTTATAGAAAAAACAACGGGTATTCGCACCTACGTTGCCAAGGACCCCATCTCGTGCGTTGCTCGCGGAACGGGCAAATCAATTGAAAATCTCGAGGGCGGTGCGCTTGCCTTCCTCGGAAGCTTTGGAAATAGCTAATAAAAATCACGAGGGACTTTTTCTTCGTGATTTTTTGAAAAGGAGAATATTATGGTAGAACAAATAGTTACAAAGGGATATAATCCTCAAAAGGTTCTCGCATATTTTGAGGAGCTTTGCAAGATTCCTCACGGATCGGGGAATGAAGAGGAGATTGCAAAATACATCGAAAGCTTTGCAAAGGAGAGAAATCTTTTTTGCATTCGTGACGAAAAAAATAACGTATTTATAAGAAAAGAAGCGACTGCAGTATATAAAAATGCGCCCGCATATCTTCTTCAGGGACACACGGATATGGTTTGTGCAAAGCTCACCTCATCCAATCACGATTTTGAAAAGGATGCACTTGATATCTACGTTGAGGACGGTTGGTTGAGAGCGCGCGGAACAACTCTCGGCGGTGACGACGGAATTGCCGTTGCATATATGCTTGCACTTCTTGACGGTGAGCTTAGTGAGCATCCCACTCTCGAATGCCTTTTCACAGTTGAGGAGGAAACAGGACTTGGCGGTGCCGAGAGCTTTGATTATTCTGTTTGTACTGCTAAAAAGATGATCAATCTCGACTCCGAGAGCGAGGGCGAGGTGTGCGCAGGATGCGCCGGTGGAGTTAGAAGCAAGCTCAGCTTCACTCCCGAGCTTGAGTCATCGAGCGGCGACGTTATCACACTCTCCATCGACGGACTTTTTGGCGGTCACTCGGGTGTTGAGATCAACTGCGGCAGAGCTAATGCCATCGTTATGGCGGCAAATATCCTTAACGAAATTGCAAAGGATCAGGACGTTGCTCTCATCTCCATCGTTGGCGGAGAGAAGGATAACGCCATCCCCCGTATGTGTGAGGTTAAATTTGCAGTTGAGGATTCGGCGCGTGCGGTTGCTACGATAGAAGCTCTTGACGCAAGTATCAGAGAGGGACTTTGCAAGGAGGATAGCGAGCTTAAAATATCTCTTTCGATCGATGCGGACGTTGAGGACGTTCAAACTCTTGCCGAAAGCGCAAAGCTTATCGCAATGCTCAACGAGATCAAGGTCGGAGTGCTCAGCATGAGCGCACATCTTGAGGGCTTGGTAGAGTTTTCAAGAAACCTCGGTGTTATCGAGGTGGACGGCAAGGGCGCATATATTACTTATTCATCCCGTTCGGCAAAGGAGGAGCAAATCGAGCTCTCCATCGAGCAGGTGAATGCAAGTGCGAGCGTGCTTGGAGCATCCGTTCGCCACACGGGTAGATATCCCGGCTGGGATTTCCTTCCCGATAGCGACCTTCGTGATGCATACGTGCGCAAATTTAAAGAGGTAATGGGTAAGGACGTTCACACGGTGGTGATCCACGCAGGACTTGAATGCGGAATCATCAAATCCCGTATTCCTGATATGGATATCATCTCGATCGGACCTAATATGAGAAATATCCACACACCCGACGAAGCGCTTGATCTTGATAGTTGCGCAAGACTTTTTAAGGTTTTGTGTGCAGTCTTGACTGAAAAATAAAATATAAAGGGAGGCACTTGCCTCCCTTGTTCCTGTTTTTATAAGCCATCGTATTATTTGGAAAAAAGTCGATAAAAACTTTATATTAAAGTTAAAAAAGGACTACACAAAATGAATAATATATGTTATAATGTAATATAATGATAAGTTTACTCTTTTTTGGAAAGGGAACGAAAAATGAAAGAAAATAAGTACAAAAATAACAATAAAACCAAAAATTTCAATAGAAAAGAGGACAAGCGTCCCCACCTTGATGATAATCAGGGGTACGGTAGCAAGAAGCAGTATTACAAGGAGCCCGTTGTGCTTGAAGAGGGTGAGCTTGGCGGTCTTGTTATCGGAAGAAATGCCGTTCGCGAGCTTTTGAAATCGGGAAGAGCCGTTGATAAGCTCCTCGTTAGCAAGGGTGATAGAGAGGGCTCCATCGTGGTGCTCGTTGCTCAAGCGATAGAGCGTGGAATCCCCGTTGTTGAGGTTGATAGAGCAAAGCTCGATTCCATGGCGGGAATGAGTCAGCATCAAGGCGTTATCGCAATGGCGGCTGAAAAGGAATATTGCACCGTTTCGGATATTATCGAAATTGCCCGTTCAAGAGGAGAGGCGCCCATCATCGTTATTTCCGACGGAATAACCGACCCTTATAATCTCGGCTCGCTCATCCGTTGTGCCGAGGGCGTTGGCGCGCACGGACTCATTATTCCCAAGAGAAGGGCATCGGGACTCACTCCTCTTGTGTCCAAATCCAGCGCGGGCGCTATCGAGCACCTTGCGGTTGCAAAGGTGTCCAACATTGCGCAAACCATTGAGGAACTCAAGGAGCAAAACATTTGGATCTATTCCGCCGAGGCGGGCGGAAGCGCCTATTACGATACGGACTTTAGCGGCGGATGTGCTCTTGTATTCGGAAGCGAGGGCGAGGGAGTATCCCAGCTCGTAAAGCAGAGATGCGATTTCATCGTTTCCATTCCCATGTACGGTCACGTGAACTCGTTCAACGTGTCAACTGCCGCGGCGGTTATTCTTGCCGAGGTGTCAAAGCAGCATAGACAGAAAAAATAATTACTGTATGAAAAATAATTAAAGGGGGTAATTTGAGTGGACAACATCAACAACAACGATGAAATTCAAAGCATACTCGATATGCTGAAGGAAAAAGCTGAAAGCACAAAGTCTAACAACGAAATAGAAGCTCAAACTACCAAAGCCGCATCTCATTCCGAGGAGGACATTAATGAAATGCTTAAAAAGCATTTTGCACTTGGCGAGACCAAGCCCCCCGAAATGAGCGACGACTATTCCTTCGACATTGAGGGCTTTAGCAGAACGGGCGAGATTACAACAGTTGAGGAAGAGCCCGAGGCAGAAGCGCTCGACGAAGAAATAGAAGAAATAATCGAAGAAACAATCGAAGAAACAATCGAGGAAGCGCCCGTGCTTGATACCCTCAACGAGATCGTCGACGAGGTGGTCGAGAAGGCGGACGAATTGGTTGAGGAAACCGTTGAAGAGATAATTGAGGAATCCTCTGAGGAGGTTGAAGCTCCCGTGGTGGAAACGGTTGAAGAAATCGTTGAAGAACCCGTTGAAGAAACCGT
>JAZRCO010000132.1:0-10566 GCA_045659855.1 Eubacteriales bacterium
GAAAGGTCGAGTCCCGCCCATTTTACCCTGTGCTTGTTTGCCGCAAGCGGAAAAAGTGGGTTCGTAGCTATCGCCACACGGTATCCCCTGCCCTTTATCTCGTCTATTGCCGTCTTGACGAGCGGATTTTTGCCGCACACCTCACCGACCGCTTGAAATTCGTTTTCGTAGAAGGAGTCGAGCTCCGCCTTTCTCGGCAGCATATCGATGCCCGTTACCGCGCCAAAGCCCTCAAAGAACCTTTGCTCGTTAAATTTCGTTCCGTCGTTCTTCATCATCGCCTCGGTTCCGCGCCAAACCGCGCCCGCAAGTGCCTTTTGCTCCTGCTCACTTGATGCGGGCAATCCCATTTGCTTAAGCTTTCGCACAAGCGTGTAAAAATATGCCTTTACAAATTCATCCTGATCCTGCGGCAAAAGTGTGCCGTCGAGGTCGAATAATATCACTTTTTTCTTCATAACGGTGCCTCTTATTTTTTCTTCCTTATTATATACGGCATTATATGGCTCGCTGTATAGCACAGCGCCCTCCAAAATCTCGTTGAAGGGCGCTATTTCGTTTATTTTCTCTTTTTAAATATCTTGCTTCTGAAAAGGATGATATTCATCACGATAAATAATACCGCAAAGATTATCAAGGTGAGCACGGGCTGTACGGGTGCAAGATTTGCAAGGAGCATGATCGGGAAGCCAAACACGATCGCAGGAAAATTTTGATAAACAAGGTTATCGGAAACAGGAGTCTTAAATTCGGGGTCGATCTCACGAAGGAGAATGATACCCGTTGACGCCGTACCCGTAAGCATTCCGAACATAGCCAAGAACTGCTCCTCGTGGTATTCGGAGAAGAGCTTTTTGGCAACGATACGGTTGTAAATGTAGGTAACAGCAAGTCCCGCAACACCGAGGATGAGCATAATGCCCCAATACTGCTCGAGCGCCTCGATCCTAATAGCTGCAACGCCCGCAACGACCATTATGTCGAAGAAGAGGTTGGAAAGACGAGTCATGAGGAAGTTATTGGTGTATTTTCTTGTAATGAGCTTTTTATTTTGAAGAAATTTAACCAAAACCTTAACAAGTGTAGCCGCAAGAACGCCGAAAAGGAAGTTAAATCCGTATATCGTTGCTTCCATTCCGGGAATCAACTTGCTGAGAAGCGCGATTAACGCATATGCGAGTCCGTAGGACACCAAAATGAACGCAAGCTGAACGGTGATCTTGTCAACGCTCTCCTGCATGGGGATCTCACCCTTCTCCTCGATCTCGTCGGAGTGAAGAGAGCCGTCGGTTCTCTTGGAAAGAGAGAGCTTGCCCGATGCCTTTGCAACGTTCAAGTGGATAACGCCGCCGATCGCCGCACTCAAGAATCCGAGCGCCGCAATGGTAAGACCAAAGCTCTTGCCGTTAACAAATCCGTTTTCAAGCTCGTAAATGCCGCCCCAGTTGAGCGCCTGACCCGTTCCCTGTCCAAATCCAAAGGGAAGAAGAATGCCCGCCGCCTTGAAGAAGCCGCTAACGATGAACGAAGCGAGAATGGTAATGCCCATACCGACAATACCCTGAAGAAGATACGTGGAAACGGTAGTAACACCCGTGTTGATTATCTCGCCCGCTCTTTGCTTGGTCAATTTTGCGTTGTTTGTATTGAACGAGGACGCAATAAAGCCGAGCGCAAGGCAATGGTAGGTGATAATTTCAAGAATATCGTTTCCGTTTGTTCCAAAAATGCCTGCCTCAAAAAGATGATTGCCACTAAACAATCTATATAACCATTCAACGAGCAAGATTATAATACCGCCGAGAACGGAATTAGGAATGAGCGAATGCTTTAAAAAAGGAATCCTCCTTTTAAAAATGTTTGCAACGAGCAAGCTGCCAAGCAAAAGCGTGAGCAACAGTACAAAGCTCCAAACGTTAGAGTCCGAGAAACTCATCATAATCTTCTCCTCCTTCTTTCTTTTTGATATTTCTATAACGGAATACAAGGTTGACGTACTTCACCGCATTAAAGCGAGCGCCGCCAACGACTTGATATACCTTGTCGCCAACGTAGAAATTGAGCTTGTTCTTTCCGCAAACAGTGATTGCGCGGATGTCTTCAAAAGCAAACGTCAGCTTATTTTCAGCTTGACTTATCTCAAAGCGGTCGCCGTAAAGGCAAATTTGCGCCTTATCAAGCAAGGTCCTCTTGTTTTTATAGACAATAACCTCGTAAAGAGTCGCATCCTCACGGTAGAGCGGTTCATCGCAATACTCCATAAGCTCGAGCGAATTGATGAAATTGCCCTGCGCCTCATACCAATCCTTGACGAAGCGATAGGGGAAATCTCCGTTCACTCCCTTAAACTCCTTATTAGGAAGATATTGCGCCGCCAAGCCGCATTTCTTACATTTAATTATATCGTCGTTGCTCTCAAAAGTGGAAAGTCCACAGTGGGGGCAAACGTAAACGAGTCTTTCAAGATACTCGGCAAGTCCCTTGCCCTTGAATTCACCAAGGATTTGGGTATCGTCGTGTGCGAGCTCGCCCTGAAGAAGAGCGCCAAAGGCATCGTTGTCAAGCGTCTTATACTCGTCGGGCTCGATAACGCGCGAAACGTAAGCACGCATATTTCCCTTGCGCACCTTGTTCGACCAACGGGGTGCCACGCCGTAGCCACCCTCGATCTTAACTATCGCGATCGGGAGTCCCATTTTCTTTGCGAGCATCACGATCGCGGAATTGATAAACTCGGTCTTTCCGCTAAAGGTCCTATTACCCTCAGGGAAAACGGCTATCGTGCCGCCCTCTCTCGCAACTCGCAAGCAGTTGAGCACCGCGGAAACGTCCGTTGATTGCTTTTTGATCGGAATGGGATTGACCGCCCACCTCAAAAGGTCGGAGATAAAGCCCATCGAGAAAATATCCTCACTCGCTATATAGTATATCGGCCCCCTAAAACAGTAGCTGACGAAAAATTGGTCGAATCCCGTTTGGTGATTCGCGAGTATCAAGTACTGACGGTCGCCTTGATCCTTGAATTTTTCCATCTTCACGCCGTATTTTAGCTGAACGTAGGGCTTTAAAATTGCTCCTGCGACCACTCTAACGACCGCGTGTCTCTTTTTTATCCAAGGTTCTCTTTTCTTTTTGGTTTCTTTCATTATTTAATAATACCTTTCTATTTGCCACCTCAAATGCCCGCAATACTGAACGCGATCATAAATTGCGCCAGGTAATATGCAACGTGCAATATCACGTTTTGACGGTATCTCGGACGGGATCCGAACTTGAACGCGAAAAGAACGTTATCACTAATAGCGAATAGCACGCCTCCGAGTGTGAAAAGCACCGCGCCGAGCGTTCCCTCCTTGAAAACGGAGCCCGCGCCAACTGCCGCGAAGAATATCACCACACCGATATAGAGCAAAAGGGACACCTTCATCTCACCGATAAGATATTTCCTGCTTCTTTCGTACACAAGACAAAGAAGGGCGATGAGAACGGCACTTGCAACAAGCACCACGGCATCAACTCCTCTAAATACGAGGACAGCAACGATGTAAAACACATGGCCGACGATGAAAAATGCACCGCCGCTAATAAAATGCACAGTATCGTGTTTGGGGAATATTTGGCAAAGAGCAATGATCTCGTCACCGATAATGCCCCAACAAAGCCCAATGAATATCAGAAGTCGGGGTACGCTAAACTCCGACGACGCAAAGCTATACGCGCCAAGTGCAACAAAGCAGCAGCTGGCAAGTCCCTTGAAAAGAAGCGCCCTCTTAAAGCGCTTGTGATAGAACGCGCGTAAAAATTCGGTTGCCAAAAACGCACAAGCAACCATTAAAACAAATCCAAGGATGAAAAGCTTAAGTGTCATAGCAACCTCCGCAAAATATTCAAAAGGTAGTATAATTATAGCATAAATATTTTTATTTATCAAGATTTTTGCACGCATTTTTTGGAAAAATATGCATTTTGACGAAATTAACGCACTTTTGTGGGGGTAAATCACCGAAATCAGGAGTGTTTATAGATAATATTTAACAAATTCGTTAATTCGGGGAGTAAATTTACATACCTTCCCACAAATTTGGCTTTTTGTGGAGTGTTTTTACTCGCTTTCCCATAAAATGCCACGATTTCTCCATAAAACGCCGTTATTTCCCACAAATTCCCGCTCTTTCCCACAAAATCCCGCAGTCAAAATTGCATTCGACGGACAAAAGCACCCTTAAATAGCCACATCAAAAAGAGTCCACTCCGCCTTGTTGACAAGAGTGCCGTGCGGTGATATAATGGTGATATAACAGTAATATAATATGTTTGCAAAGTGCCAAGAAGAGGCGCGATGATACGTTTTTTTGTCAAGGAGGGTCGAAAATGCCGCAAATTCACATTAGTCAAAGCAATGCACTCATCGAAAACAAGGTGTTTTCGGGTTCACATTTTGCACGCGAGCTGCACGAGGACGGACAAAAGAGGGGTACGTTTCGCTCCTACACCGTGCTCGTTGACGGCGACAACCTCACCTTTAAAAACTGCGTGTTCGAAAATACCGCGGGCAGGGGCGAGGACGTTGGTCAGGCGCTTGCACTCTACCTCGACGGCGACGGAATCGTGCTTGAAAATTGCACTCTCAAGGGACATCAGGACACGCTTTTTTTAGCTCCGCTTCCCCAAAAAGAGATACTTCCTGGCGGTTTTTTAGGCCCCAAGCAATTCACGGAGCGCAAAAATCGCACCTTTTACTTCAAAAATTGCAGGATAGAGGGCGGCGTTGACTTCATTTTCGGCGGCGCGACCGCATATTTCGAGAACTGCGATTTTGTGAGCGTTGAGGTCGGATACGTATTCGCTCCGTCCACCCCCGAGGACGTTGAGGTCGGATTCGTGGCAAAAAATTGCCGCTTTATTGCAGGCGAGGGCGTGCCCGAACGCTCCTGCTATATCGCTCGTCCTTGGCGCGACCATGCGGCGCTCGAGCTTGTCGATTGCTATCTCGGACCCCACATTTGTTCCGAGGGCTTTGACGATTGGGGCAAGACACACGCACACTCCACCGTTCGCTTCACCGAGCGCTTCTCATACGGTGAGGGGGCATCGGGCGATAGACCGAGCTACGTCAAGTGCATAAAATAGAGTGCTAAAGCTCCGTAGATCCAATCAACACAAGAAAAATAAACCCCGACGGTATTCCGTCGGGGTGTTTTTATCTTTTTGAGTACAAAATTTGGCGCGGCTCAAATCACGGCTTTTGCCACAATTTTGCTCCGTTTTTCTCGATTTTGTAGCACTTTTGTCCGTCCGCCTTATTTTTTCGAGAAGAGCGCCGAGATGTTGATCTTGGGAACTCTCATATCGAAGATGAAGAAGAATCCCATAAGGAAGGGCGCCGCGTGGTAGATAACTGTGCTAATCTCGGAAGGCAATATGTAAGCAACGGCGCAAACTATAGGGGTTATCATTGCGGAGGACGTGATGGGTATTCCACGGAACTCCTTAGCGCATGCCTGCTCGTCGGGGTTGGACTGACGCTTTGTTTCAATCACGTTGAAAAAGCCGAGTCTGATCACTCCGCAGGTAACGTAAAACGCGAGAATGGCGATTCCCAAAACGGAATCCAATCCGTGAAAATAGAACACCGTCGCAGGAACTACGCCAAAGGCGATAACGTCAACGAGTGAATCTATTTGTATACCGAAATTCTTTTGCTCTTCAGTTCTATTCTTCTTGGTTCTTGCAACCATTCCGTCAAACATATCACAAAAGCCCGAAAAGATGATGCACCACACCGCAAGGCGAAGATCGCCCTTGCTTGCTTGCACCAAGCCGACGAGGGCGGACACAAGACTGAGATACGTGAGGAGCACGGTATAATCATAAAAACCTATAAAATGCAACAAAACAACCTCCAATCAATCCTTCTTAAGCTTTTTGTTCTCCATTTTGTCCATGGCGACTGCCACAACAAATCCCACAACAAACAGCACGAGCGAGAGCACCATTGACCAAGTGCTTCTAAATGCGCTCGGAAGCGTCTTAAGTGACGATGAAATAACAAATCCTAAAATTATACGAGAAATTAATGCGTAATGCTTCTTAAAGAGCATATTTACAAGTCTTGCAAATGCAAGAACAGTAACGGCAATGCCGATAACAAAGGGGATGAGCACTCTAAAATCGAATTTTCCGATACCGCTTGTGAGTGGCTCAAGCAAATTGAGATACTGCAAAACGGGGGACGAGCTCATTCCGGGAACGATAAGACTGATTCCCCACATAAATCCGCAAAACATAAAGCTAAGGAAATTCGTGGGCGCATTTACCGTGCCGCCGCCACCCTCAAGCAATGCAAAAAGATGGAAAACTATATACGATACCGATAGGGATGCCGCAAACGGAATCCAGCTCATGCTTGGACCGTTCCTTTCGCTCTTTTTGAACAGCTCGGGCACCGTGCCGCAAACGAGTCCAAAGAAAAGCATGGTCGCAACGTCGAAATAGTTCGAGAGAAGCTCCCCGATTATTAGCGAGAAAAGAACAAAGCCCCCCGCCCAACCGATAACGAACGGCGCAAACGTCGGCAAATGCTTTTTTATATGCTTTTTCGGTTCGGTCAGTAGCTCCATCATCGGCTCGTAGAGTCCAAATGCCGCACAAAGCACACCGCCACTGACACCGGGAAGGATGGCCCCGATTCCGACGATGGCACCCTGCACTGCGTGGATGACCGCCCCAAACAAATTAAACTTATTTTCTTTCATGCCTTCGCGCACACCTTCAATAAAATATGATGTTTGTATATACTGTCAAAAATGACAATATATTCACATACAAACACGAATTCATTGTTATTATAACCATATTTCGCCCCAATGTCAATAGTTTTTTGCCTTTTTTCGCAATTGTCACCAAATGTTGATATTTTATATGCCTCTTTTTGATATCCTAAATATATCGCAAATGCTCTTGAAATGTGTCATTTTTTGTGGTATAATAATATGTTAGAAACAAAGATTAGATGAATAATTATAATGTATTTTGTGGATATATATTCAAAGGAGATGATAAATTGAGTTCCACCGTAAAGGAAAACAAGATGGGCTATATGCCCGAAAACAAATTGCTTTTATCAATGTCCATACCAATGATGCTTTCAATGCTCATTCAGGCACTCTATAATATCGTTGACGGACTTTTCGTTGCAGGAATCAGTCCCGAGCAGTACGAGCTGACAGCGGTAAACCTCGCCTTCCCCGCGCAAAACCTCATGATTGCGGTTTCCGTCGGTGTCGGAGTGGGTATCAACGCGCTCGTTTCAAGAAGTCTCGGTCTCGGCGACCGAAACAAAGCGGAAAAGATTGCGGGTCAGGGCTTGTTCCTCGCTATTTTAAGCTACGTGTTCTTTGCAATCTTCGGTTCCCTTCTCGCTCGCCCCTATCTCAATCTCATGACGGCGGATATTGCCGATCCCGTGGCGAGAGAAACGGTTATTGAGATGGGTGTTTCCTACCTTCTTGTGTGCTTTATTGCATCATTCGGTCTGTTTTGTCAGGTGGTCCACGAAAAATTCATGCAGTCCACGGGAAAGACCACTCTTTCCATGACCACACAAATCGTTGGTGCGGTATTTAATATAATTTTCGACCCCATTCTAATTTACGGCTTCAAGATGGGCATTCTCGGTGCGGCATATGCGACCGTTGCAGGACAAATCGTTTCCGCATTAGTCGGCATGTACCTCCAAAAGAAGAAGAATACCGAGATCACCATCAAGCTCGAAAATATCAAGCCCAACAAGAAAGTTATCAAGGATATTCTTGAGATCGGTCTCCCGTCAATTCTTATGAACTCCGTCGGCTCGTTTATGACCGCCGCGTTCAATAAGATAATTCTCCCCCTCTCCGAATACGCGGTCAACGTTTTCGGTATCTACTTCAAGCTCCAAAGCTTTGTGTTCATGCCCGTTTTCGGATTCAATAACGGAATGATATCGATCGTTTCGTATAACTACGGCGCAAGAAAGAAAAAGAGAGTGCTCCGCACTATCAAGCTCGGCCTTATTTATGCGGTGTCAATGATGCTTGTGGGATTTGCCCTTTTCCAAATCTTTCCGAGAGCGTTCCTTTCAATGTTCTCGCTCTCCGAGGAGGCGATAAGCACGGTCGGAATCCCCGCCCTCAGAACGATCTCAATTAGCTTTATCTTTGCAGGATTCTCAATTATTTGCTCGGCCGTATTCCAGTCGTTTGGATATAGCACCTTCTCAATGCTCGTGTCCCTCGGCCGTCAGCTCGCAACACTTTTGCCCGTTGCGTATTTTCTCTCCCTCACAGGCGACATTAATAAGGTGTGGTGGTCCTATCCCATCGCCGAGTTCGTTTGCCTCATTCTCAGCTTGATTTTCTACGTATATATCTATAAGCGCAAAATCAAAACCATTCCCGACGAGATCGGTCAATAGAAAAGGAGAAAAAAGATGTATAAGATTATATTTTTGGTATTGCTTATAATACGTTTCGTATGGAGCTTGATGCTTCACGTACTCTCCAATAAGCAGGTAGGAAAACCGCTCCCCAAGAGCGTTCAAGGAATATATGACGACGAAGAATACAAAAAATGGAGAAGCTACAAGGCAAAGAACGACCGTCTTGGCATCGCGTCCGACGTGATAATGCTCATTTTCAACGTCGTGCTGTATTGCACCGACCTCATCTCTATTATTTACTATGCCCTCCCCGGTAACGACGTTTGGAGATCCCTTCTCTTCTTCCTTGTAATGGGTACTATTGAAACGGTTATATCCCTCCCCATCGACTACATATTCAATTTCAAGATCGAGGCGGAGTTCGGCTTCAACAAAGTCACACCCAAGACGTTCGTTGTTGACATGATCAAAAACCTCATTCTCGGATTGATTCTCAACTGGGCTATCTTTGGCATTATGTGCGCGGCATATGCCATTCTCGGAGATTACTTCGGAATCATTGCATTCCTCGGCCTTGCGCTCTTTATGATCCTTGCAAGCACATTTTCAACGGTATTTTCAAAGCTCTTCAATAAATTCACCTCGCTTCCCGAGGGCGAGCTTCGTACAAATCTTTCTAAAATGTTTGAGGATGCAGGATACAAGCTCAAGGACATCTACGTTATGGATGCCTCCAGAAGAACAACAAAGGCAAACGCATATTGCGGTGGAATTGGAAAGCTCAAACAGATAGTTCTTTATGATAACCTTGTAAACAATTACACCGAGGGCGAGATCACCGCGGTCTTTGCTCACGAATTGGCGCATTTTAAGAATAAGGATACCACCAAAATGACTTTCTTTAATATGCTCAATTTCCTTCCCATGCTCGTTATTATGTCAGTGCTTATGATCGTTCCCGAGATCAGCGCAAGCTTTGGATTTTCAGAGCCCAATATCCTCTTCGCGTTCTACGTTGGATTCGGCGGCGTTCTTTCAATAATCACACAGCTTATTATGATCCCCTTTAACGCAATGTCAAGAGCGTTTGAAAGAAGAGCCGACTCCCTCGCTTGCGAGCTCGGATACGGCGATGAGCTTATCTCTGCACTCCGCAAGCTCGTTAAGGATTCTCTTTCCAATATGAATCCCCATCCGATAGTTGTTAAGCTCACCTATAATCATCCTCCCCTCCACGAGAGAATCGAGCTTATCGAAAGCAAAAAGAAGGAAAATAAATAAAAAATAACGGACGAGCTTGCTCGTCCGTTTCTTTTTTGGCGATTAATAGTTCGCCTTTCTAACCTCAAAATATGCCTTGGGATGGTTGCAAACAGGACATACGTCGGGTGCCTTTGTGCCAACAACGAGGTGTCCGCAGTTGCGGCATTCCCACATAACCTGCTCGCCCTTTTCAAATACCGTCTGCATTTCAACGTTGTTAAGAAGTGCAAGGTATCTCTCCTCGTGGCTTCTTTCGATTTCAGCTACCTGACGGAATTTTTCCGCGATGTCGTGGAAGCCCTCCGCCTCCGCTTCTTCAGCAAAGGTCTTGTACATGTCCGTCCACTCGTAGTTTTCACCTGCAGCGGCACTCTTGAGATTTTGCTCGGTGTTTCCAATTCCGTTAAGGAGCTTGAACCACATCTTTGCGTGTTCCTTTTCGTTGTCCGCGGTCTTTTGGAAGATTTCGGAGAGCTGCTCAAAGCCCTCTTTCTTCGCTACTGATGCGAAATAAGTGTACTTGTTTCTTGCCTCACTCTCGCCCGAAAAGGCAGCCATGAGATTTTTTTCAGTTTTTGATCCTTTGAGTTCCATAATTTTTCCTCCTTGTTTTTTAAATAATATTAATTATATATGAATAAATTGAAAAAATCAATATATTTTCGTCAGTTTTATTGACAAAAATTCAGTTTTAATATAAAATAAGCGTTGCATTCATAAAATAACGATAAATTGGGATTTAACGGTGTGTTCGCACAGCACATTGCGCGATTGTTTTCGTCCACCTTTTTCAAAAGGTGGCGCGGGTGTGGGCGGCGGTAGCCCACATCTCGCCGTTTCTTTTTTGCCAAGCTTTTTTCTTTGCGGCTATTTCGCCAAAGAAA
>JAZRCO010000133.1:0-1989 GCA_045659855.1 Eubacteriales bacterium
ATGACTATCGGGTATCTATCATATCACAAAATTGTGGTAATTTCAAGATTAGATTAGTTGATTACCAAGAACATGGCGAAAAACTCTAAAAAGCAGGAAATTTTCTGTAAAAATACGCATAATTATCTATTATAAGATACATTATAATACATTTTGCAAATTATTTCAAGGGCTTTTTCAAAAAACAGACGCTTTTGCACGGACGACTGCAACGTTACGCTTTTGTGATCGTTTTAATGCCAAATTCTAAATTAAATCTAAATGAAAATCGACCAAAAAATGAAAAATGTTAAAAATTTCTTCGATTATTTTTCAAATTCTATGTACAAATCGTATTTTTTGTGATATAATTATTAACACAAGATAAATTTAATTCGATTTTCTTGTGTCCATAAATTTAACGGCATTAATTTTTTTTGCAAAATTCGTTAAAATTTGCGCGAATTTTCACATAATTTTCCGATTTATGCATTAAAATACGATTACTACTTATCAGGAGATCAAAAATGATGGATACTAAAATTCTCGTCATTGAGGACGAGGCGGTAATAGCCGATTCCATAAAAACTTACTTTGATACCGAGGGCTACGACGTAAAGGTGGCGCAGGACGGAAGTGAGGGCATAAACTTCTTCAAAATGTACGACCCCGACATAACCGTGCTGGACATCACTCTTCCCAAAAAGGACGGCTGGCAGGTCTGCCGCGAGATTCGCGAAAGCTCAGCAAAGCCAATTATCATCATCAGCTCAAAGGGTGACGTGTTCGACAAGGTGTTGGGACTTGAACTCGGCGCGGACGACTATATGGTAAAGCCCATTGATAATAAGGAGCTTTCCGCAAGAATAAAGGCGGTGCTTCGCCGTTGCCGTTCCAGTGTTCCTCAAACGGACGATGAGGTGATCAAATTTGAAAACATAGAGATAAGCTTGCAGAAATACGAGCTTAAACTCAAAGGCAGATCCATAGACATCCCTCCCAAGGAATTGGAGCTCCTCTACTTCCTCGCGTCCAACTACAACCGCGTGTTCACGCGCGACCAGCTGCTCGACAAGGTGTGGGGCTTTGACTACCTCGGCGACTCGCGTACCGTTGACGTTCACATCAAGCGTCTGCGCGAAAAGCTTGAAGGCACGTCGGATAAATGGATACTTAAAACCGTGTGGGGCGTTGGATATAAATTTGAAATACTGAATTAAATTCCATAACAAACGCAATAATTGACATTAACTATTACGCCAACTCGGGTGAGTTGGCGTAACTGCTATCAAACGGAGAAATTTTATGAACGAGAACGAAAAATACAACGAAAACGAGCCGATATCAAACGAGGGCGAGAACAAGTCCGAAAGCGAGGATACAAAGGCGTTCAACTGGGAGTTTACCGAGGAAAAAGAGCAAAGCGGAGACAACAGCCAAGCGGAAAGCACCGAGGAGCAGCTTGAAAATCCTTATGCGGCAAAAAAAGAGGAAGAGCCGAGCGGCAGCGCCGAGGAGCCGAACAATGCGGAGGTGGAGCAGCTTGAAAATCCTTATGCGGCAAGCAAAAGCACGGTCGGAGATCCAATATCAAAAAAAGAAAAAGCAAAAAGAAGCCGTCCCTTGCTCGCATCAATAATTCTGTCAAGCTGTGCGATAACCCTTTTGCTTTCTTTCCTTCTTTTTGCCGCAACGGGACTTATCCCGCTCGGCGACAATCACATCATCTATATTCAGGTGTCAAACGGAGGCACGGTGGAGGGAGAAAAATACGAATCCGACGCGGATATGCTTGAAGCCGTGATGGATTCGGTCGTGGTGGTGTCCGCCAAGACCGCCCTCGGCAAGAGCACGGGAACGGGCATAATCCTCACCGCCGACGGATATATCGCCACCAACTATCACGTGGTGGAGGGCTCGTCGTCAATTTCCGTCAAGCTGCACGACTCCGACGAGGCGATAACGGCAAAGCTTATCGGATACAGCGAGATCGATGACGTCGCAGTGCTA
>JAZRCO010000134.1:0-15509 GCA_045659855.1 Eubacteriales bacterium
CTCCTTGGCTCACAGAACGCCATGGCTACGATCCGACTTATTCCCATTTACTGTGGGGGCGGGGACCCACTTGAACAATCGCTTTTGCCCGCTTCTAAGTGGATGAAAACGGCTCTCGTTGCCCACGGATATCCCCAAGACAAGATATATGAAACCTATGACCTCGAAAAACCGCATAATGAAGAGTCTTGGCGACTTATTTTGTGCGAAAGCTTTTCAAAACTATTTAATCTATAAATAAACGGCAAGGCGGTTCGCCTTGCCGTTTATTCACCTTTTTTTACCTTTGAAAGCGGATTTTGTTCCATTGCCGAGCGCATATGCTCGTTTGAAACGTGTGTGTAGATTTGCGTAGTGTTGAGCTGCTCGTGCCCGAGAATGTCCTTGAGCACGCGAACGTCAACGTTGCCGCTTTGATACATGAGAGTGGCGGCAGTGTGACGGAGTTTGTGAACTGAAAATCTCTTCGCCTCAAGACCTGCAAGGTCGAGGTATTTGTAAACCATCCACTGTACTGTCTTAACACTAATTCGCTTGCTAAGACGGCTCAAAAAGAGCGCCTTGGTTTGAATATTTTCATATTTGGGAGAAAGACGAATTGCAAGATAATCGCGCAAAACGTTTTGACATGCCTCGTTGAGGTAGATGATTCTCTCCTTGTTACCCTTACCGAGAACGCGTAGGGAACGAAGCTCACGGTCGATGTCGGAGAGATTGATGCCTACAAGCTCCGAAAGACGCATACCACAGTTTAGGAAAAGCGTAACGATGCAATAGTCGCGCTCCTTGGTGTTGGATTCCTCGTCGTCAAGTATTGCTTGAAGAAGCATTAATGATTCTTCGAGTGTCAAATACTTGGGCAATGTCTTCTTGGGCTTGGGGGATTCAATATTTATTGCGGGATTTTCCTCAAAATAGTTCTTCTTTGTGGTCAAGTATTTGTATAACCCCTTGATAGCCGAGAGCTTGCGTGCCTTTGCACTCCACATGTTTTTTCGAGCATCGCTAGTATAAAAGAGAAACTCGTAGATTTGCTCGGTCTTGATTTTCGATAGATAGTCAACGTCAATGCTTTTCACGGATATTTCATAGAATTCCTTGCTATCTATATTGATGCCGTGATCCTTGGCTAATAGATATCTAAAGAAGGTTCTAAGGTCGAGCATATACTCGTTAACAGTTTTCTCCGAGCATCCTTGAATGGTGCGCTTATAGATTGCAAACTGTTGAACTTGCTCGGAAAATTCATTCATTGAGGGAAATGAGCTCATATCAAACCTCCAATTATACAAAATTGTTTACTATATTCTAACATAAAATTTCAAAAAATGGAATAGGGAAAACAAAAATATTTAGAAATATTTTCAAAATACGCTTGACAAATCTATATATTTGTGTTAATATATATGAGTCGCAGTAAGCGATATGTGCCATTAGCTCAGCCGGATAGAGTGTTTGGCTACGAACCAAAAGGTCGGGGGTTCGAATCCCTCATGGCACGCCAACAAAAAAGACACGCATTCGCGTGTCTTTTTTGTTGCTTCATTAATTTGAGGGATTCGAAGGGGAGCGAGCAATGAATGACAGCACGGTGTGCTGTCAGAACTCGCGGAACGCCTTGTGCGCACACAAGGCGAATCCCTCATGGCACGCCAACAAAAAAGACACGCATTCGCGTGTCTTTTTTGTTTTGTATAGAATTAAACAAAGTAAAGCCCTCCTGCATTGCAAGAGGGCTTTTGATTATACATCAATATCCTTTATATATTCGCTTCCGTGTTCGGCAATAAACTTCTTTCTTGCGGGAAGGTCATCACCAAGGAGAGTTTCAAACATAACCTCGGTGAGATAGGGATCGGCAGGATCAACGGAGATAAGACGACGGGTTTCGGGATTCATCGTAGTTTCCCACATCATTTCGGGCTCATTTTCACCAAGACCCTTCGAGCGTTGAATGGTATATTTGGTACCTTCAAGCTTTTTGAGGAGTGCCGCCTTTTCAAACTCGTCAAACGCAAAGTAGGTATTTTCCTTTCCCTTATCCTTCACGGTGATTTCAAAAAGGGGAGTCTCAGCAATAAATACCTTGTGCTCCTTAAGAAGCGTGGGGAGAAGTCGGTAGAAGAGGGTCAAGAGAAGAGTTCTGATTTGGAAGCCGTCCTCATCCGCGTCGGTACAAAGAATGATCTTTGACCACTTAAGGTCGTTTATATCAAAAGGATCGATATTACCTTTGATCTTTCCCTTGATCTCAACACCGCATCCAATAACACGAAGAAGGTCAGTGATGATTTCATTCTTGAAAATCTTTTCGTATGAGCTCTTAAGACAGTTAAGAGTTTTACCTCTAACGGGAATGATCGCTTGGAACTCCGCGTTTCTACCGAGCTTACAGGACGTGAGAGCCGAATCACCCTCAACGATGTAAAGCTCACGCACGCTTGGATCCTTTGAGCGACAGTTAACGAATTTTTCAACCTTGTTTGAAAAGTCCATTTTGCTCTTAAGACTTTCCTTGAGCTGAATTCTCGTTTTTTCCGCGGATTCACGTGAGCGTCTATTGAGAAGCACTTGGTTTGCAAACTTTTCCGCCTCAATGGGATGCTCCATGAAATAGATTTCGAGATTCTTTTTCAAAAATTCCGTCATCGCCTCGTAAATGAACGTGTTGGTGATGGATTTTTTTGTTTGGTTTTCATATGAGGTCATCGTTGAGAAGCTGTTGATAACGAGACAAAGGCAGTCGGCAACGTCGGCAAACTGAATTTTCGCCTCGGTTTTGTTGTATTTATTGGTGCTCTTAATATACTTGTCGAGAGCATAAACGAATGCAACCTTAACCGCCTTGTCGGGAGAACCACCGTGCTCAAGGAAGCTCGAGTTGTGGTAATATTCAAGTCGGTTTACAGTATTGGAAACACAGAACGAAAAATCCGCCTTGAGCTTATATTCGTCCTTGTCGTTTCTATCGCGACCCTGAGTTTCAAGATGCCAAAGCACGGGCTCGGTCATAGCGCTCTCGCCGCACATTTCGTTGATATAGTCCGAGATGCCGTGCTCATATTTAAAGGATTTCTTTGAGAACTTTTTGCCGTCCTCCTCAACCCAAAGCTCGAACTCGATACCCGAGTTGATAACCGCCTGACGGTGAAGAGTTTCCTCAAAGAACTCAACGGGAATGTTGATGTCAGTGAATACCTCAAGGTCGGGCTTCCAGCGGATAATAGTACCCGTGCGCTTTTCCGTGCGTGCAAGCTCGCGGCTTTCTAGTTCGCTAACGGCCTCACCCTTTTTAAAGTGAATGGAGTGAACGCTTGTGCCGTCATAGGAGAAAACGTCCATATATTCGGAGCTGTACTGCGTTGCGCACGCACCGAGACCATTAAGACCAAGAGAGTATTCGTATGCGGAGTCCTCGTTGTTGTTATCGTATTTACCGCCCGCATAGAGCTCACAGTAAATAAGATCCCAGTTCCATCTACCCTCCGCTTCGTTATAGCCGAGCGGAACGCCTCTACCGTGGTCGTCAACCTCAATGGAGTGGTCTTTATATGCAGTTACCTTGATCACACTTCCGTGACCCTCGCGCGCCTCGTCAACGGAGTTCGAGAGAATCTCGAAAAACGAATGCTCGCAGCCCTCAAGACCATCCGAGCCGAAGATAACTCCGGGACGTAATCTAACACGGTCAGCGCCCTTTAAGGCCTTGATGCTTTGGTTGTCATATTGCGGTGCTGTGTTCTTTGTTTTAGCCATATCTATCTCCAAAAAATAATAATCAGTAAGTACATTATAATTATACCAAAAATAATACGATTTGAAAAGGGCTTTTTATAAAAAAATCCACAAATATCAACTATTTTTCTATTGCAAATAAGTTAAAAAAATAGTATAATATATAAATAAGCATTTTGTTTTTGGAGGTGGGTATGAAATCGTCAGTTTTAATTAAAAACAAGATAGGCAATGCAAGATGTGCAGTGCTTGGATTCGGTGTTTCTAACATTCCTCTTGTCGAGCTTCTCGTAGAATGCGGTAATGAGGTTACCGTGCACGATAAGAACGATTTTGACAAGCTCGACTCGCGCGCAAGGGCACTTGCTGAGTGCGGAGTAAGATTTGTTACAGGCGAGAGCTATCTCGATGATATCAATGCCGATATCGTTTTCAGATCGCCCGGAATCCGTCCCGATCACGAGGGGATTACAAGAGCAGTGAATAACGGCGCAACGCTTTCCTCCGAAATGGAGCTTTTCCTTGAATTAACTCCTGCAATCGTTTTGGGAGTTACGGGAAGTGACGGTAAAACTACTACAACGACTATTGCTTATAAGCTTCTCGCCAAGGAATACGAAAACACGGATAGAAAGATATATGTTGGCGGAAATATAGGTACCCCCTTGCTTGCAAGAGTGGGCGAAATGACTGAAAGAGATATTTGCGTGCTTGAGCTTTCAAGCTTTCAGCTTTTCACTATGAAAAGATCGCCCAAGCGTTCGGTGATCACCAATCTCTCCCCCAATCACCTTGACTGGCATAGAGATATGGATGAGTATATAGACGCCAAAACTCATATCTATAAGCACGGTGCCGAGTATCTCGTAACAAACGGCAATAACGGCGCGTGTCAAGACCTTCAAATTGACGACGGCATTAAGCTTTCGCTATTCTCGGCGGACTATTCCTACGACGATATCGTAGCGAAATATAAGGATAAGCCCGAGGAAAGATCCGAATCGGCTATGTTTGTCCACGAGGGAAACATTTATAGATATTATAATAACCACGTGATGCGTGTATTGAATATCAATTCGATTTTGATTCCCGGCAAGCATAACGTTGAGAATTTTATGGCGGCAATTGCGCTCACTTGGGGAATGGTTAGCGAGTCCACGATATTTAAAGTTGCCCAAACCTTTACAGGCGTTGAGCATCGCTTTGAATTCGTTAGGGAGGTTGACGGAGTGTTCTACGTAAACAGCTCCATCGATTCAAGCCCCTCAAGAACTGCGGCTGCGCTCTCCGCATTTGGCGAGAATAGACCGATAGTGATTTGTGGCGGATACGATAAAAATATACCCTTTGCTCCTCTTGCCAAGGCACTAAATGAAAAAGCCAAGGCAGTTGTATTAACGGGCGCTACGGCGGAAAAAATTCATAGCGCTTTACAGGAAGAAAATGCACAGCTTGAGATCCGAATCGAAAAGGATTTTGAAAAGGCAATTTGTCTTGCGAGAAGCATAGCACAAAAGGGCGATATGGTAATTTTGTCACCTGCCTGTGCTAGCTTCGACGCTTTTAAGAATTTTATGGAGCGCGGTAATAAATTCAAACAAATAGTAAATGATTTTTAATAGATTGGAGAAAACTATGGAACTTAAAAAATTGATAGTGGATCTCTCAGGCCTTATGTCAATCGGCGGCTTTGAAAGATTCGAGAGAGAAAAGCTGCTTTCTCTCGTAGGTGAGCATTTTGATGAGTGCTATCTTGATAATGTGGGCAATCAAATATTCGTAAAGAAGTGCGGTAGAGAAAATGCCCCCAAGATTATGCTTGATGCACATATGGATGAAATAGGCATGTACGTTACCGAGATACTTGACGGAGGATTTCTCCGTGTTACAAACATTGGAGGCATCGACACGGGTATCCTTCAAGCGAGTGACGTAATAATTTATGGAAAGGATGAAAGACTTTTCGGTGTTATCGCTTCAACTCCTCCTCATTTAGCAAGCGGTAGCGGAACGGAGCTCCCCAAGATTGACGAGCTTCTTATAGATACCTGCTATACAAAGGAAGAGATTGAGAGCAAGATTAGACTCGGCACGCCCGTTGGCTTTGCACCTAAATATACCGAGATCCTTAATAATAAGATTATGGGCAAGAGCTTTGACGATAAAGCGTGTGCGGCGTGTGCAATCTATGCAACCGTCAACACTCCTAAGGAGGAGCTTGCGGGTGACGTTTATGTTATGCTCTCCTGCTGTGAGGAGGTAACGGGCATGGTTGCTCCCGGTGCTTACGCACTTAATCCCCATTATGCTATGAGCATCGACGTAAACCTCGGTAGAGTACCCGGTACTAAGAAGGAGGAAACCGTTGAGCTTGGTCAAGGACCTTCAATTACCATTTCCGCGGTAACTGATAGAAAGCTCACAAATATGCTCTTCGATATTGCGAAGGAGAAGGAGATTCCTCATCAGGTTTCCGTTTCTCCCACTCACACGGGAACAAACGCAGTTTCCATTCAGCTTGCGAGAGAGGGAATTCCCACAGTTGACGTTGGTCTGCCTCTTGCGAGCATGCATACATATAACGAAATTATTTCACTTGACGATACGAAAACACTTTGCGATCTCATCGCTGCATTTATCAAGGATAAGAAGATTGCTGAAGAATACGGCAAAGGAGGATTCGAAATATGAAATTACACTCAATAGAATTGCTTGAATATCTTTGCCAAAAATTCGGTCCCACGGGCTTTGAAAACGAGGTTGCCGATGCCATTGTTGAGCAGCTTGGTGATGACTGTGATAAGATCGTTAGAGATTCATTTGGCAATGTTTATGCTCTTGTAAAGGGAACTACATCCGATAGAGTAATGATCTCATCCCATATGGACGAGGTTGGCTTTATGATCACCGATATTGACGGTGAGGGCTATATCAAATTCGCAAATCTTGGCGGAATAGACCCCAAGGTGCTTTACGGAAAGCAGGTTATTCTCGGCAATGAGAAAACCAAGATTAACGGCGTAATCGCAGCTAAGGCAATACATCATAAGAGAAGAGAAGACAGATTCTCCGTAACTCCCATTAAGGAGATGTACATCGATATCGGCGCTAAGGATGCTGACGAGGCAAAGGAATACGTCAGCGTTGGTGATTTCGGCGTGTTTAATTCCGATTTTGTTTTCTTTGGAACTGATAATAAGTATGCCAAGGGCAAGGCAATCGACGATAGAGCAGGCTGCTGTGCCATGATCGAGATTATTCGAAAGATAAGAGAGAATAATATTGTTCTTCCTTTCGATACCTATTTTTGCTTCACAGTTCGTGAGGAGGTTGGACTTTCAGGCGCAAGAGTAGCGGCTGAAAAGGTTAAGCCCTCCCGTGCGATAATTCTCGAATCAACCGCTATTGGCGATATCGCAGGAGCACCCGCACACAAGAGAGTAGCCGACGTTGGCAACGGCGGAGTTATTTCTCTTATGGATAGATCTACCATCTACGATACCGATTTCGTAAACTTCACACTTGACGTTGCCAAGAGCAATGATATCAAGGCGCAGGTAAAGAGATACGTTTCGGGCGGAAACGATGCAGGACATATCCACAAATCGGGCAAGGGAGTTAAATGCGTTGCCATTTCCATGGGTACGAGATATCTTCACTCTCCCGCATGCGTTGCAAGCATGGAGGACTATGAATCAATAAGAGAGCTTGTTTATGCAATGCTCAATAACATGAAAGCGGAGGTTTAATTATGTATAATACACTCAAACAAATAACACTTATTCACGGAGTTTCAGGAAAAGAGCACCGTGTTGCTAACGGTCTTAAGGATATGATAGCTCCTTACTGTGACGAGGCACATATCGACGCAATGGGCAACCTTATCGCGCTCAAGCGCGGTAACGGAGCAAATCCCAAGAAGGTATTGCTTTGCGGTCATATGGACGAGATCGGCTTCATCGTTAACTTTATCGAGGATAACGGCTTTGTTCGTGTTGCCCCCATCGGAGGCATCAACTGGATAGCTTGCGCATTTGGCGAGGTAGTATCCGAAAATGGGGTTCACGGCGCACTCGTTCCCAATTCAGGCACAAAGGCAAGCGATTTTGCTCCCGACCTTTTCTACATAGATATTGGCGCCGACAGTAAGAAGGCGGCTGAAAGAAAGGTTAAAATCGGTGATACCTTCGTTCTCAAATCCAATCTCACCAAGCTTAATGCAAATAGAGTTATCGGCCGTCCTCTCGACGATAGAGCAGGATGCGGTATCGTTCTCGAGATCGCAAAGAGAATCGCCAAAGAGCCCGTAGCGGATGACGTGTATTATGTTTTCAGCGTACAGGAAGAAGTAGGATGCCGTGGCTCTAAGACTGCCGCATTTGCAATCGAGCCCGATTACTCTCTCACATTTGACGTAACAGGTACGGGTGATACTGCTGGCTCCAAGCCCATGGCAGTTAAGCTCGGCGGTGGTGCGGCTATTAAGATTAAGGATGCTTCCGTTATTTGCGATAGCGAGATTGTGGACAAGCTTGCAAGAATTGCAAAGGAAAAGAATATCAAGAGTCAGCTTGAGATCCTTCTTTACGGCGGAACTGATACCTCATCCATTCAGATGACTGGCGCAGGATGCCGTGCAGGTGCGATCTCCATTCCTTCAAGATATATCCACTCAGGCGTTGAAATGATCGATATGAACGATTATAGAGCATGCATTGAGCTTGCACTTGAGTTTATTAAGGAGTAAATATGATTTTTTCAAATAAGGTTTGTGATCTTGTAAAGGATGCGGAAATCGATCTTAAGGATACCTTTGATGAAATCGATAGAGTTTCCTTTAATAATACACAAAGAGTAATGAGATCATTTGCCGATCACCGTGTGAGCGACAGTATGTTCAACTCTACTAGCGGATACGGCTATGACGATAAGGGTAGGGATGTACTCGATGAAATTTGGGCGGATATTTTTGGATGTGAAGCGGCACTTGTCCGTCATTCCATCGTAAGTGGAACCCATGCGCTCACCATCGGTCTTTTCGGACTTTTGCGTCCGGGCGATATTATGCTTTCAGTAGCAGGCAAGCCCTATGATACCTTGGAGGAGGTTATCGGCATCGTTGGCGAAAGCGGCAACGGCTCTCTCAAGGATTTTGGCGTGGAATACCGTCAAATCGAGCTTAAAGAGGACGGCACCTTTGATTTTGATGCTGTAGGTCATGAGCTCAAGGTAAATGCTCAAAAGATCAAAATGGTATTTATCCAACGTTCAAAGGGATATCTCAACCGTAGAACCTTGACCGTTGATGAAATCGGCGAGATGGCTCGCTTTGTTAAATCAATTTCTCCCGATACCTTCGTGGTGGTAGATAACTGCTACGGTGAATTTGTTGAGGAAAAGGAGCCCGTTGCAGTAGGCGCGGATCTTTGCATCGGCTCGCTCATCAAGAATCCCGGTGGCGGTATGGCTGAAACGGGCGGCTATTTTGCAGGCACTAAAAAGGCAGTTGAGCTTGTTAGCTACCGCTTGACCTCTCCCGGTACGGGTGGCGAGGTGGGTGCTACAATCGGTCAAAATAAGAGCATGTATAAAGGACTCTTCTACGCTCCTCATACAACGGCTCAAGCGCTTAAAACAGGATACCTTGCGGCATATATCTTCGAAAAGATGGGATATAATGCAGTGCCCAAGTGGACTGAAAAGCGTTCCGATATCATTCAAACCGTAATCACCGAGGACCCCGAAATCCTTTGCGCATTTTGCCGCGGAATCCAAGCGGGCTCTCCCGTTGATGCATTCGTATCACCCGAGCCATGGGATATGCCCGGATATACCGATAAGGTTATCATGGCGGCAGGTGCATTCACTCAGGGATCATCCATCGAGCTTTCGGCTGACGGCCCCATCAGACCCCCCTATACTGTATATTTCCAGGGCGGTCTTACTTACGAAAGCGGAAAGATCGGTATAATGAGTGCCGCACAAACAGTTTTGGACTTGGAGAAAAAATGAGAAATATTTATTTGGATAATAGTGCTACAACTCCGATTTGCGAGGAATCAAAGCAAGCTATGCTTGATGCTATGGAGAAATACGGCAACCCGTCGTCACTTCACTCCATGGGATTTGAATCCTCAAAAATAATTGGTGAGGCGAGAGGTAAGATACTGGCATCCTTATTTGTCCGCGGAGGAAAGGCGGAAAATTTAGTCTTCACCTCAAGCGGTACCGAAGCGGATAACCTTGCTCTTCTCGGTGTAGCTTATGCTAAAACAAGACGTGCAAATCGAATAATAACAACCGATTCGGAGCACTCGGCAATAGAGAACACGTTGCAAAGACTTGAGGAGGACGGCTTTGAGATCATTAGACTGGCCACCAAGGGCGGCGCAATCGATATTGACGAATTTAGAGCTGCAATGAACAAAAACACCTTGCTTGTTTCCATAATGCACGTCAATAACGAAACGGGTGCCGCTTATAACGTCAAGGAATGCTTTAGAATAGCTAAGGACGTAAATCCCGATGTTGTAACCCATACCGATGCCGTACAGTCCTATATGAAGCTGAAGGTATCTCCCACGGATCTTTGCGCCGATCTTATAACGGTTAGCGCTCATAAGATACACGGCCCCAAGGGTGTGGGCGCACTCTACGTTAGCCCCGAAATTATCAAGAAAAAGCAAATTAAGCCAATTATTTTCGGCGGCGGTCAAGAGGGAGCTCTTAGATCGGGCACCGAGAATACTATCGGTATTGCAGGATTTGGTGCGGCGGCGGAAAGAGGATTTAAGAATCTCTCGAGGGACGTTGCCAAAATGCGTGAGCTCCGCTCCTATGCACTTGAAAAATTGGCTAAGCTTGATCTTAGAATCAATCTTCCGTCGGGCGAATGTGCTCCTCACGTCATCAACCTTACCTTGCCTTCAATAAAGAGCGAAACAATGCTCCACCATCTTTCAGCCAAAGGCATTTTCATTTCAAGCGGCTCGGCTTGTTCGTCAAACTCGGCACAAAAGAGAGTGAGCCGTGCCTTAAAGGGCTTTGGACTTACTGATTTCGAGGCCGACTGTTCAATGAGAATTAGCTTTTCACCCATGAACACTAGGGATGAAATTGACGAGCTTGTTGACGGTATTCAAGAAGGACTCGATAAGCTTGTAAGAATTAAATAACGAAAAAGCGGTGATTAATCACCGCTTTTTATTATGCAAATTTGTTTACCTTGCGAGTAATTGCTTTTACGGTTTCCACTATCGGTATTACAGTAACGGAGAGGAGAATAGCAATAGCATATTCGTATAAATTTAGATTTGCGAGCGAAAACGCATTGCTTAAAAATCCTATTTCGATAACTGCCACAGTAAGAATAAATGAGAGAACACCCGCACCGATTAACCAAGGATTTTGAGATTTGATTTTAAGAATGGATCCGTGTAGCGAGCGCATATTGAATGCGTGGAATATCTCCGCCATTGAAAGAGTCAAAAAAGCCATAGAGGTACCTATCTTTTCGGGAGAATATATGCCGTTTGCAATCATTTCCGAATGGAATTTTGCGGCGAGATAATCTCTACCTATGAAATAGGAGATAAGAGTTATCAAGGTTACAAGAGCGCCCTGATAAATAACTGCCTTGCCCAATCCTCCGGCAAAAATACCCTCCTTGGGATCCCTCGGCGCACGTTTCATAAGATCATCCTCGGGCTTTTCCATGCCGAGAGAAAGTGCAGGGAAGCAGTCAGTAATTAGATTTATCCAAAGCAAATGAACTGCCAAGAAAATGTTTTCAATGCCCAAAAGAGTGGCAAAGAATATGGTCAGCACCTCGGAGAGATTTGATGCAAGCAAAAATTGAATTGCCTTTCTAATATTATCGTAAATTCTTCGTCCCTCTCCCGTGGCTGATACAATGGTAGCAAAATTATCGTCAGCAAGAATCATGTCGGCAACGTTCTTGGTAACGTCGGTGCCTGTGATGCCCATACCAACGCCTATATCGGCAATTTTAATCGAGGGTGCATCATTAACGCCGTCACCCGTCATCGCCGTAATTTTGCCCTTTTTGCGCCATGTGTTGACTATCCTTGTCTTGTGCTCGGGCTGAACTCTCGCATAGACCGAATACTCTTCGATATTGTTTTCAAAATCCTCATCCGAAATGAGATCGAGCACGGCGCCCGTTATAGCTTCGCTTGAATCGTGGATAATCCCAAGCTCCTTGCCAATGGCTACGGCGGTATCCTTGTGATCTCCCGTAATCATTATGGGACGAACTCCCGCAAATCGGCATTTTTCGATTGCCGCCTTGACCTCGGGGCGAATCGGGTCTATCATACCGACCATACCGATAAAGCACAAGCCCCTCTCGAGCACATCGCTTTCATAAACGGTTGGAGCATTCTCAAGGATTTTGTAGCCGGCGGCAAGCACGCGCAGTGCTCGATCGGCCATATTTTTGTTGGTATTTATAATGCTTGCTTTGATATCCTCGGTGATTTCAACTGACTTACCGTTGATTAGAGCATGAGTGCAACCCTTCAATATTTCATCGGGAGCACCCTTTGTGAATTGAACGAATTTGCCGTTTTCACTTTTATGAACCGTGCTCATCATTTTGCGCACCGAATCAAAGGGAACCTCACCGATTCTAATTAGAATATTTCGTTGCTTGTTTTTGGAAACACCGACCTTTTCCGCATAATTGACAAGAGCACATTCGGTTGGCTCGCCGATTGCAGTTTTTTCGTGAATATCAAATTCGGCATCCGAGCAAAGCGACATCGCATTTGCGAGCAGTGCCTCGTCATATCCAAAATGCTCAACCACCGTCATTTTGTTTTGCGTTAGAGTACCTGTTTTGTCCGAGCATATTACTTGAGTGCAGCCAAGCGTTTCTACCGCCGTCAGCTTGCGGATTATGGCATTTTGCTTTGACATATTGGTAACACCGATTGAAAGAACGATGGTCACAACGGTTGAAAGGCCCTCGGGGATAGCCGCAACGGCAAGTGATATTGCTATCATAAAAAAGTCAAGAACCTTGTCAACAGTAAATGTACCGTTTACTATGAGCTCACGCGCAACATTGATGCCAAATACGATCACTGATATGACAATAACTAAAATCGTCAAAACCTTTGATAGCTGATCGAGTTTAATTTGGAGAGGAGTTTTGCCTTCCTTGGCATTGGATAGCGCATCGGCTATCTTACCCATTTCTGTGTCCATACCCGTGTGAGTAACCACCGCCTTGCCCCTGCCGTAAACTACGGAGCTGCCCATATATACCATGTTTTTTCTGTCGCCCAAAGGTACGGATTCATCTTTAATGGCTTCGTCGGTTTTGTTCACGGGCACAGATTCACCCGTCAGTGCGGCCTCCTCGGCTTTTATTGATGCACATTCAATCAATCGAGCGTCAGCGGGGACGGCATCACCTGCCTCGAGGATGATTATATCCCCAATAACAAGCTCCTCACTTTTTATGCTTATTTGCCGCCCATCTCTTATTACTTTGCTCGTTGCGCCTGAAATTTCTTGCAACGCCTCAATGGCTTGCTCCGCCTTGCTCTCCTGCAAGACACCTAAAATTGCATTTATAAGTATAACAGCAAGGATGATTACAACGTCTGAGGGAAATCCAAAATGTCCACTTGAAATGCCTTCGTAAATTTCCATACCTGCCGATATAGCCGCAGCCACTATGAGAATAACGGTCATCGGCTCGCTCAATTGCTTAAGAAAGCGACGAATTAACGATTCTTTGGGTGCTTCAACGAGCTTGTTCTTGCCGTATTTTTGCAATCTTTGATCACTTTCGCTAGAGGATAGACCACTGCTTTGCGATGAAAGATGATCAAGCGCTTCTTCTTTTGTGAGATTGTGAAATTTCATTGATTTCTCCTTTTGCTTATTTAAAAAATTAAAAAAGACTCAAGTGTATTTCTACACTTGAGTCTTGATAATTAAGATATGTCAAACCAATTAAGGTCAAAATGTTGACATATTGCGTAATACGCAAAATACTACCTCGAGTGAATAGATTTTTCATACTACTTAATTATAGTCAACACTTTTGTGAAAAAATCAATAAAAAATGAGAATTATTCAATAATTCCACCGCCCACAACAATGTCGCCGTCGTAGAGAACGACAGACTGACCGCGAGTAATTGCTCTTTGCGGCTCATCGAATACAACTTTGATGCGATTTTCGTCGATTTGCTGTACGGTGGCATCCTGTTCCTTTTGATTGTATCTTATTTTCGCCTTGATTCTAATGGGAGTGTAAATGTTCTCGCAAGAAATTAGATTAATATTTTTAGCAGTTAAGGTCGTGCCAAAAAGCTCACTGTTTCTCGCAAGAGTAACAGTATTGCTTTCGAGATCTTTTTCCTTAACGTACATCGGTTCACCAAGGGCAAGTCCAAGTCCCTTGCGCTGACCGATCGTATATTTGATTATTCCATCGTGAGTGCCGAGAATATTGCCGCTGACATCGATGAAATTGCCGCGATTAAAGGTTTCTCCCGTTGTGCGTTGAATAAACGATACATAATCTCCGTCGGGAATAAAGCATATATCCTGACTGTCATGCTTTCTTGCATTGACAAATCCAATACCTTCCGCAAGCTTGCGTGCATCATCCTTGGTCATCTCACCAAGAGGGAATAGAGTGCGGGCAAGCTGATGCTGCGTAAGCGAATATAACACGTAGCTTTGGTCCTTGGATATATCAACGGCCTTCTTGAGTAAATATCTTCCGTCCTGGCGCTTTTCTATTCGTGCGTAGTGTCCTGTAGCAATTGCATCGAAATCACGGTCTAAAGCCATTTTGAGAAGACTCTCGAACTTTATTTTACGGTTGCAAACTATACAGGGGTTGGGAGTTAATCCGTTTTTATAGCAGTAAATAAAATCATCAATAACGTTGCTTTTAAAGTCGGCGCTAAAATTGTGAACCTCATGCTCGATGCCAACGAGGTCGCAAACCGATTTAGCGTCCTCAATATCCTTCTCGGTGCAACAGGAGTTTTCACCGTATATCGCGGCATCCTTTTCGTTATGCAATTTCATCGTGACGCCAATGGCATCGTGCTCTTGCTTGACAAGATATGCCGAAACGGCACTGTCAACACCACCACTCATTGCAACGAGTACCTTCATATTAAAGCTCCTTTCGTATTAATCAATCCTATAATCCTCCCACATAAAGGTGGTGGGAGTACCTTCCTCAAGCAATCCTTCAAAATTGTTTTGTCTAAACACCTCGTAAACGGCGATGGCTACCGAATTTGAAAGATTGAGGGATCTAAGATTCGGGCGCATGGGAATTCTCACACAGCTATCGGGATTGCTTGCGAGTAAGTCCTCGGGAAGTCCCTTGGATTCCTTGCCAAACATAAGGAAAACACGTCCCTCGTATTTTGCTTCGGTGTGATTTCTCGGCGCCTTTGTGGTGTAATAAAAGACGTTGGCATCGGGATTTTTGCTATAAAAATCAGCAAGATTATCGTAATATGTAATGTCGAGAAGATGCCAATAATCAAGACCTGCTCGCTTGAGCTTTTTATC
The DNA here is from genome assembly GCA_045659855.1 of Eubacteriales bacterium. Lineage (GTDB taxonomy): Bacteria > Bacillota > Clostridia > Oscillospirales > CAG-272 > RGIG4608. The sequence continues at coordinate 15,312 of JAZRCO010000134.1, forward strand.
GTCTATTTCAAAGCCCATAGGTCTAATGATGTGTAGAGCTGCTCCTGTTGCCGCACAGGTGCGGGCAATATTGCCCGTATTTTGCGGAATTTCGGGCTCGTGAAGAACAATATTTATATTTGCCATAAGTAATCCTTTTATAATTATTTGTTTCTTTAATTATATATTACTATACGTAATTTTTCAAGAATAAAAAAT
>JAZRCO010000135.1:0-9236 GCA_045659855.1 Eubacteriales bacterium
TTATTGATAACTTTATGGCTACACTTAATTTGTATCCTTGAACTATTGCAAAACAATATAATTTGCTACGGACCGTCGAGGACGCCGGTCCCTACGAAGTTACATTGAATTAAAAATATTTGTGCGAACACACCGTTAAATCCCAATTTATTTATCACCCATTGTTCTCTCAAAATCGAAGAGATACTGCTGTGCTACACCTGCGTATTTACCGAAAATTGAGGGATCAAAGTCCTTTTCAAAGTATTTATCAAGCACTCTCTTCATCCAAACGTCGATCGGGAACGGGTCGTGTCTTTCAAAGCCGAAAAGCAATGCGCACGATGCAACCTTGAGTCCTATTCCCTTCACCCTACAAAGATAGGCAAGTGCATCGTCGAGCTTTTCAATTTGCTTTATCTCCTCTTCGTCCACTGTGCCGTCGCACCATTTTGATGCGGCATCAATTATATATTTTGCGCGGAATCCCGTTTTAAGCGAGAAAACAAAGTCTTCACCAGCATCTAAAATAGCTTCAGCGGTTGGGAACGAGTAGAATTCTCTACCCTGTGCGCCATGACTTGCCATAATAGAGGCGTCTATTTGCTTGCCGAGTGCGAAGGAAAGCGCATCAATTATCTTCTTTATTCTCGGAATATTATTATTTTGTGAGATGATGAAAGAGCAAGTTGCCTCCCAAGCATCCTGGTGCAAAATTCTTATTCCCTTGCCCATATCCACCGACTTAACGAAGGTCGGATTTTGACAATTTTCAAGCAGCTCGCTATCTATTGCATAATAGTCCTCGTCGAGCGCGAAATAGTGACACCAAATATCGCAAAAATCCTCAGCCGTAGCATTATATATTATCAATTCGCCATCGCACTGTTTGACCGAAATTAAGCGTCCGAACGCAACGCCGAGCCACTCATCACTATTTAGCTTTTCCCATCTAAAGCACTGACCGCAATCGAGCGTTTTGGCAAGGTTATATGCTCCTTTATATTCAACTCTTACGAAAGGAAGCTCACCTTCGTATTCGGTTTTAATTTTTTCAAAAAAATAACTCATTTTTTCTTCCGTTTCTACAAAAATCTCTTGCTTTAAAGATAAAAATATTATATAATTATTTTATCGCATATTTAATTATTTTGCAATACTTTTTTATAAGGAAAGGTAATAATAATGATAGAACTTCTTGATTTGCATAAACGCTTTATACTTGAGCATCTCAAGGAAGGTGACACTGCCGTGGACTTTACCATGGGCAATGGTCACGACACGGAATTTTTGTCCAAGACCGTGGGTGAGAACGGCAAGGTATATGCCTTTGACATTCAGGCAAGCGCGGTGGAATCCACTCGCAAAAATCTTGCGGCGGCAGGATGCCCCAACAACTACACTTTGATTCACGATTCCCATCACAATGTAAAAAATTACGTTAGTGAGCCGATAAAGGCGGGTATGTTCAATCTCGGATACCTTCCGGGCGGTGACAAATCCATTACAACGATGAGAGCGACCACGCTCCCTGCAATTGAGGCGGCAATCGACCTTCTCGGCAAGGATGCCATCCTTCTTATCGCAGTTTATCCCGGACATCCCGAGGGCGATGCCGAGGGCAAGGAGATTACCGAATACCTCTCCACACTCTCTCGTTTCAAGGTGTGCTGCACAAAGGTTCAAATAGTCAACTCACCAACATCCCCCTATTTTATGATGATAGAAACGAAATAAACGGAAAGCACTTATGGAAAAGAACAACAAACCTTCGGTATATAAAAAGATTAGATACGGTTTTTACAGTACTGTGGCGGAGGAAGAAAAAAGGGACAAAAGCAAGCTCATTATAGTGGCTATAGCGACCTTTTTCCTTGCATGTGTGCTCTTATTTACTGCATCCATCCTCGAAACAAGAGCGGGAAAATACACCTACGTTTACGGCAATTATTCGCAAAGGATAAGCAAGGAGCAGGCATTCTCAAGCAAGCACCAGCTCATCGATATGAATGCGCTTGCCGATTACTGCGGCTTTGAAAAAAACAGCTCGCCCGCAAAGGCGGAGTACAAAATCAACGGAACGAGCGCTATTTTCTATAACGGAAAAAGCACCGCCACCGTTAACGGAATCGATTTTTCAATGCCAACGCAGGCAATTATCAAAAACGGTTACTGCTTGATCCCCATTTTAAGCGCAAGGGAGCTTTTACTCGGAGTGGAAATAGACGTGAACAAAAAGAATACCGAAATAACAATTAACGAAAAGGCAGTTTTCATGATAGCGGAACAGCCCAAAGCCGAATACGTTACCGACATGTCGGGCTATTTAGAATACATCAATTCAAACGATCCCTATATTTTCATACTCGTAAACAAGCAAAATCCCATTGACGAGGATTTCCCCACCGACAAGGATTCCCTTATCGAGATACCGAGCAAATATAGAAAAGAAGAAACGATTTATTTCTACACCGTGGCGCTCCAAGCGCTCGAGGGTATGATGAACGATATGTTCGCTCTCGGCTACACCGACACCTACGTTACAAGTGCATATAGAAATCACGGTTATCAGACCATGCTTTTCGAGATGTATATTAATAATGAAATGAAAAAGGGCTATTCCTATGACGAAGCGCTCGCGCTCGCAAACAAATATTCCGCCCGCCCCGAGCATAGCGAGCACCGCACAGGACTTTGCGTGGACTTCACCACAAGGTCGATCGGCGGTGTTGTAGATGATATTTTTGAAACCACGGAGGTATCCGATTGGCTCAAGGAAAACGCGTGGAAATACGGATTTATCCTCCGTTATCCCAAGGACAAGGTCGATATCACGGGCTATCAGTATGAGTCGTGGCACTACCGCTTTGTGGGCCTCGAGAGAGCATCTATAATCCATCAAACAGGCCTTTGCTATGAGGAATACCTCGAATACTTCGAGCAGGCACAGTAAGAAACTAAGAGAGGGGCTCGCCCCTCTCTTTTATGATACAAAAAGACCGCTGCAAATCGCAGCGGTCTTTAATTTTCATATTATTTAATTATGCCTCGAATGAGCCGTCGGAGCAAACGACTGTAACAGTAACATCGCTTTCCTTCCAGTTCTTACCGATGATGGAGTTCCATCCCTCGATGTCGCCTGCATAATCAACCTTTGTAAGGTTCTTGCAGCCGTAGAATGCTGTTGAACGGATCGTCTTCATGTTTGTTGTGATTTTAAGTGTTACAATAGTTTCGCAGTCAAGGAATGCACCGTAATCGATTTCAACAACGGGAATGCCGTTAACCTCGGCGGGAATAACAACGTTCTTACCGATTGTGCTCTTGAACTCAGTAACTACGTAATACTCGCCCTCGTCGCCCTCACGGAGATCAAAAACAAGGTGCTTAGCACTTGTGGGCTCAACGTAGCTATCTCTATAGGAGTAAGCGCCGCAAGCACAGCTGTATTCTGTATAACCGGAATTTGTTTCGGTTGCACCTACTGTCTTAACGTTGATGCAGTAGTGCTCGCCGTCGATAACGATATCATACTTTGTAAGGTATGTTGCCCATTCAGAACCCTTTTGGATAGCGGTGAATTCAGTGAACGTACCTGTGAAGATGAATGCAGTGAGATTATCGCAAAGCTCGAAAGCGTTCAAGCGAATCTCTGTAAGACTTGTAGTAAGTGTAACTGTAACGATGTCGTCACGGTTGGAGAATGCTCTATAGTCGATAACCTTTACGGGAATACCGTGCACCTCGTAAGGAATAACAACGTCAGCAACCTCAACGCCTTCCTTCAAACCACTAACAAGGTAGTAGTCAACGTATGCATTAAGAGAAGCATCCCATTCCTTGTAAAGCTCGAGCTCGAGATACTCAAGACTGAGAGGATCAACGTAGCTATCGTGATAGTAGTTTGCACCACAGTCACAGTAGTGATTCATATAACCTGAGTTAATGTAAGTAGGATCAACCCACGCCTCGTTTTCGATAACGTGAGATGAAGTCTTATCAATACTTTGTTCCTTATAGCCGCAATCGGGATTCTTGCAGTATCTTTCCATGATGCCGCCTGTTACACAAACAGTATCAACGAGTACCCATTCGCCCATTACGTGAACGGGGTTTGTGTATTTGCCAAAAACCTCTTGGCTGCAGCCCTGGCACTTATATGTGGTGTAACCCATTTCGCAGCTGGGCTCTGTAACAGAAACCTCGATAAGCTTGGAGTGGTTTGCGGGATTTGCCTCTACAATATTATCACGCATGGTGTAACCGCATTCCTGACAAACGTGCTCGGTGTATCCGATAGAGATACATGTAGGAGCAACAACTGTATCCTTAAAGCTATGCTCTTTCTCGCCGCCGCAAGCAGTCATTGTTATTACAACGAGCAATAAGGCGATAATGAGAAGTGTAGTAAATATTCTATTCATAATTTCCTCCTAAATCAAGACCTTATTATTTCGTTTCTCTTACTTCGTAATGATCGCAGTACTTGCAATCTCTGCGCTCGAGGTTATCATAGCCCTCAACCTTTGTCCAGTTACCGAAGGTGTGCTTGGGTGAGCCGTCCTTATTTGTCAACGCGGGCTTGTGATCTCTAACGTAGGATGCGCCACAGTCAGCACACTCATATGTTGTGTAACCAACACTCACGCAAGTGGGAGCTGTAACTGTTCCCTTACCATTTGCGGTGTGGGGCAAAATAACTGCTTCCTCAACGAAATCACATTCGGTGCAAACGTGATGCTTAAGACCGTGTGTTTCAGTTTCGCAAACTGCCTCAAGGTCCACGATCCAATCACCGTAGGAGTGACCCTTTGCGTTAATCGATGCGGTTGAAACCGTACCGCAAATTCTACATGTCAACTGCTTTGTGCCCTTTTCGGTACATGTAGCAGCAACGAGAACCTCTTCAATATTGCTGTGCGCTGTCTTTTTGATAGTGGTTGTCAAAACCTTGCCGCACTGTACACAGTCCTTATGCTTGCTACCGGTGGCGGAGCAAGTAGCGGGCTTATCGATTATCTCTTCACCGTAAACGTGGTTTGAGGGATTTACATCAACGAAAGTATCCTGGAATGCGTATCCACAATCAGTACAAACGTGTTCTGTGTAACCCTTGAAGGTGCACGTGGGCTTAACAACTGTGTCCTTGAACGAGTGAACGTGTTCTTTTTCACAAGAAGCAAGAACCAAGGCCGTTATCAAAAGTGCTATAACGATCAAGGCTGTCAAAATCTTTTTCATTTTTCTGTCCTCCATAAAAAGAAATGTATTCTCTTAATCAAAATAATTTTTCAAAAAAGTCATCCGTCAAATCGGTAGACTGACCCACTTTCTCTATTATTATGTATTATAACATAATCATTCCAATTTGTAAATAGCATTTTTACATTTTTTAATAAAAAAATAGACCTCTATACGAGATCTATTTTAATATTTTATTGATTTTTCATTACCGCAAGAGCGCACCAGCCGTTATCGTCAAGTCTTTCTATAACGTGAAGACCGTGCTCACCGAGCTTATTTATCACGTCAACTGCTCTTTCTTGAATGATTCCCGAGCAAAGAAGAACGCAATCGTCCTTCATAAATTTGCCGATATCGGGAGTCATGCGGATAATGATATCCGCAACGATGTTTGCGCAAATAAGGTCGTATTTTCCGCCCTCAAGATCGACTGATTTGAGAAGGTCGGATACCTCGCATGTAATGTTGGGTTGTCCGCTTTCAGCTATGTTTTCGTTGGCAACCTTGACCGCAACGGGATCGATGTCATATGCCTTGCATTCACCCGCGCCGAGCTTGGACGCGCAAATCGCAAGAATACCGCTTCCACAACCAACGTCAAGCATTCTAACTCCTTGCTTTGTGTACTTTTCAAGCAGCTCGATAACAAGACGGGTGGTCTCGTGAGAGCCCGTTCCGAAGGCCATGCCGGGGTCCATCTTTACAACGATCTCGCCCTCCTTGGCATCATACTCCTCCCACATCGGAACGATGACCGTTCTCTTGCCGATATGCAAGGTGGTATAATACTTTTTCCACGAGTTCGCCCAGTCCTCCTCATTCACTCCAACCACCTCTATCTTGGGCTCGGCACCCTCGCTCTCAAGGCGCTCGCGAATGAAGGAAATCGCCATATTGTAGTTTTGATCCGCGGGTAAAAAGAGCGAAACTGACGCAATGCTCTTATCCGCGTTCAAAATGCTTTCATCTATAAGATCACCGTAGCAGGTCTTGAGATCGATATCGGAAAAATCCTCAACCATCAAGTTATTATCAAGCACGCTCATTACCGCAATGGCAGTGTCAAGGTGGGGTAATTTTACAGTCACCTTTATTTGCGTCCAATCTTTTATTTCGGTGGTCTCTCCACAAATGTAATCGGGATCCATCATAACAATTCCGTCCTTTACTGTTTATCAAAAATATTCTTGAAGAAGCTACTTTTCTTCTTGTAATTGTTCTCTCCGCAGCTGTCCGCAAAGGCCCTCATATGATCCTTTTGCTTTCCTGAAAGCCCCTTGGGTATCTCAACCACGGTCGTGAAAATAAGGTCGCCGCGGCGATTGGGATAATTGAGATTTTGAATTCCCTTGCCCTTCAAGGTAAACTGTGTTCCCGGCTGAGTTCCCTCGGGAATATCGTATTTATGTTCTCCCTCAAGTGTGGGGATCTTGATCTCCGCACCGAGAGTCGCCTCCGCAACCGTTACGGGCACGTCACAGTAGATATTATATCCCTCACGGCGGAAAATCTTGTGCGGCTTAAGACTAACCTGAATGATAAGGTCGCCCGCAGGACCGCCGTTTCGCCCGTCGGAGCCCTGTCCGCGGAGCGCGATTCTTTCACCGTCGTTTATGCCTGCAGGAATATCCACCGCGAGCTTCTTGGTGATTCGCACGTATCCCGTTCCTCTACAGTTGGAGCAAGGATTTTTAATTATCTTACCCGTTCCGCGACAGCTATCACAGGTCACGGTCGTTTGGAATTGCATTCCGCCCATTCGCTGCATAACGCGCTTTTGACCCGTTCCGCGACAGGACGAGCAGGTCTCGGCGTGGGTTCCCTTTTCGGCACCCGAGCCACCGCAATCGTCACATTTTTGTATTCTGTTATACGAAATATCCTTCTTTACGCCAAACGCCGCCTCCTCGAAGGTGAGCGTTACACGGATTCCGATATCCTCACCTCTTTGCGGTGCATTTCTTCTACCTGAAGATGAGCCGCCGCCAAAGCCACCGAAGCCGCCGCCGAAAAAGCTGCTAAAAATGTCGCCGATGTCTCCGAAATCGCCGAAATCACCGGAGCCGCCATATCCGCCACCGCCCTGCTCAAATGCCGCATGACCGAACTGGTCGTACTGCGCCTTCTTGTCGGGATCGGAAAGCACGCTGTAAGCTTCGTTTACCTCTTTGAACTTTTGCTCCGCCTCGGCGTTGCCGGGGTTCATATCGGGATGATATTTCTTTGCAAGTCCTCTATATGCCTTTTTTATCGAGGCCTCGTCAGCATCCTTATTAATGCCCAAGACCTCGTAATAATCTCTTTTGTTTGCCATGTTAATCTCTCTTGTAAACTGACATAGGAAAGGACGAAAATCGCCCTTTCCTTATCGTTTTTTTATGAATTACTGATTTGTTTTGTCTTCGAAGCCGGCGTCGTAGTATGTGCCGTTGTCAGCACCGCCCTGAGCACCGCCAAAGTCAGCGCCCATATCGCCCTGAGCCGCACCGGACTGCTTATAAAGCTTTTCGGATACTGCGTAGAATGCCTTTTCAAGAGCTTCAGTATCTCTCTTGATTGCCTCGATATCGTTGCCCTTAACTGTTTCCTTGAGTGTTTCAAGAGCCGCCTTAACGTCAGCAAGCTCGCTCTCGGGGAGCTTATCACCGATCTCACCAAGTGTCTTTTCGCTTTGGAAGATCATTGTATCTGCACGGTTCTTAATGTCAACCGCTTCCTTTTGCTTCTTATCCTCTTCAGCAAATCTTTCAGCGTCGCGAACAGCTCTATCGATGTCCTCTTGGCTCATATTGGTTGAGGATGTGATTGTGATGTGGGTTTCCTTGCCTGTTCCCTTGTCGCAAGCGGTTACGTTAACGATACCGTTAGCGTCGATGTCGAAGGTTACCTCGATCTGAGGAACTCCACGGGGAGCCGCGGGGATACCGTCGAGGTGGAATCTACCAAGAGTTGTATTGCCTGCCGCCATCTCACGCTCACCCTGAAGAACGTGGATCTCAACGGATGTTTGACCGTCAGCCGCAGTTGAGTAGATTTGGCTCTTCTTTACGGGGATTGTTGTATTTCTATCGATGATTCTATTGAATACGCCACCGAGTGTTTCGATACCGAGTGAAAGAGGTGTAACGTCGAGAAGGAGAAGATCCTTAACCTCACCGCCGAGAACGCCCGCCTGGATAGCTGCGCCCACTGCTACGCACTCGTCGGGGTTGATGCCCTTGAAGGGCTCCTTGCCGATGAGCTTCTTAACTGCCTCTTGAACTGCGGGAATTCTTGTTGAACCGCCAACAAGGAGAACCTTGTCGATCTGATTTACGGAGAGACCTGCGTCGGAGAGTGCCTTCTTTGTGGGGATGATAGTTCTATCTACGAGATCGCTTGTAATTCTATCGAATTCAGCTCTTGTAAGAGTTGCATCAAAGTGGAGAGGACCTGCAGCTGTTGCTGTGATGAAAGGAAGGTTGATATTTGTGCTCATCATACCTGAGAGCTCGATCTTTGCCTTTTCAGCCGCTTCCTTAAGACGCTGCATTACCATCTTATCGTTTCTAAGGTCAACACCGTTCTCCGCCTGGAACTTCTTTACCATCCAGTCGATGAGTCGCTGGTCGAAGTCGTCACCGCCGAGCATTGTGTCACCGTTTGTTGCAAGAACCTCGAAAACACCGTCTGAGATTTCAAGAAGAGATACGTCGAACGTACCGCCACCAAGGTCGAATACCATTATCTTCTGAGATTCTTCCTTATCCATACCGTAAGCAAGAGCTGCCGCGGTGGGCTCGTTGATAATTCTCTTTACCTCAAGACCTGCGATCTTACCTGCATCCTTTGTTGCCTGACGCTGAGCGTCTGAGAAGTATGCGGGAACTGTGATAACTGCCTCTGTTACGGGAGTACCGAGATATGCTTCTGCGTCAGCCTTAAGCTTTTGAAGAATCATAGCGGAAATTTCTTGTGGGGTAAAGGATTTGTCATCAACGCTAACCTTATAATCTCTACCCATTTCTCTCTTA
>JAZRCO010000136.1:0-3976 GCA_045659855.1 Eubacteriales bacterium
CGTTCTTACCATCACCTCAAACGTGGTTTACGGTAAGAAGACGGGCGCAACTCCCGACGGTAGAAAGAAGGGCGAGGCATTCGCTCCCGGTGCGAACCCCATGCACAATAGAGAGCATAACGGCGCACTCGCATCCCTCAACTCCGTTTCCAAAATGCCCTATAGCGATGCTATGGACGGTATCTCCAATACCTTCTCCATCATTCCCGAGGCACTTGGTAAGGATGAGCAGTCGAGAATCACAAACCTTGCAAACATCCTCGACGGCTATTTCCGTCAAAACGCTCATCACCTCAACGTTAACGTTCTTAACCGTGAAACGCTTATGGACGCTTACGAGAATCCCGATAAATATCCCAACCTCACGATCCGTGTTTCAGGATATGCCGTAAACTTCTGCCGTCTTTCCAAGGAGCAGCAGAAAGAGGTTATCTCCAGAACGTTCCATGAAAAGCTCTGATAAGGATATAAGCGTGGGTAGGATCCACTCCTTCCAATCACTTGGAACGGTGGATGGCCCGGGCGTCCGCTCGGTAATATTCATGCAGGGATGTCCCCTTCGCTGTGTTTGCTGTCACAATCCCGACACTTGGGATTTTGAGGGCGGCGAGGAGATGACCGTCAGCGAGCTTGTAAAAAAGATCAGACGCTTTTGCGTGTATTACGGACAGGATGGCGGCATTACCGTTTCGGGCGGCGAGCCCCTCATGCAAGCACCCTTCGTTGCGGAGCTTTTTAGGGAGCTCAAACGAAACGGAATCCACACCGCACTCGATACAAGCGGTTGCATTCTCAATGGCGAGGTAAAGGAGCTTCTTCAATATACCGACCTTGTTCTCTTGGATTTCAAATATACCAATCGCGAGGACTATTTGAAATACACAAAAATGGAAATGTCGGCGGCGCAAGAGTTCCTTGACTATTTGCAGGAAATCAAAAAACCGACTTGGATAAGATTCGTGGTCATTCCCGATCTTAACGACGGCGATGATTCCATATCCGATATCATTCGCTTGAAATCGAAATACGACTGTGTGCAAAAGGTGGAGCTTCTCCCCTTCCGCAAGCTTTGTCTTGAAAAGTATGATAACATGGGAATAGAATTCCCCCTCAAAAATACTCCCGAAGCGAAGCAGCAGTTCATCGACGATATTTATAAAAAATACGAAAAAGCACTCGGCTAACGCCGAGTGCTTTCGTTTTTGCGCTCTCTATTACTTTGTTGTAGGATCAACGGGTATCACTACACTTGCGCCGTCACCTGACATAACGGTGGGAAGCTGACCGTCCCATTTAGCAAGATATTCCATGTACTTGATATATTCGGTAATAAGAGCTATCTCGCTTGCGGATTTACCCGCAAAGCTGATCTCGTATTCAGTGGTGAGCTCACCGTTCTCGCCAACACCCTCTCTTTCGGTCACCTTAAAGCCAAGTGCCCTTGCTATTTCAACCGATTTGAGCTGAATAGAGATTGCCTCGGCGCGTGAGAGCTCTACCTGAGCATCACGCTCGGCTTCAGCGGCAATGAGCTTTGCTCTCGCCTCACCCTCCGCCTTTTGGATAGCAGCCCTTGCCTCCGCCTCGGCAGCGGCAACCTTCATATCGTTCTCGTATTCCGCCTGTAGCTTTTTTTGCTCGGCAATCATCTTCTCCTCAACCGCCTTTTCAAAGGCGTCGGAAAAATCAATGTTCGTGAGAACCACAGTTGAAACGGTAACGTAGTATTCGTCAGTTATCGCCTTGATAATGGATTCCTCCACCTTGGGCGACATTGAAGCACGGTTGGATATGATATCCATCGCCTTGTATGAGGACAAAACCGACTTGGTCTTTTCAACGGCGATCGCCTCTATTCTGCTTTGAAGCGCATCAAGACTACCGTACTGTCGTGCAATATCGATAGCATTCTCCGTTGAGATTTGGTACTGAAGAGTCATCGCAATATCCATCGTTTGCGCGTCGCTTGAATAAGCGGACGTCTTTATTTCAACATTTTGAACCTTCGCGTCGTAGAAATCGTACTGAGTAACGAGCCAAAGGTCAAAGTGCATACCTGCCGACTTGACATCCCTCGCCTCACCCATTACCTTCACCACAGCGACCTCACCCGTGTTAACGATGTGAATGCTGAAGGGCACGATCAACAACAAAAGAGCGAAAACGAGCGCAAGCACCTTGAGCGACGTGGGCACGCTCGAGCTTGAGCTTTTCTTTTTAATGGCAATGGCAATGCAAGCCACAAATGCCACTAAGAATACTAATGCAACTAAAACTTTAATCATAATAAATTACCTTCCTTTTGTATGTATTTTGTTTACGGTTTAATTATACCTCAATAGCCGAAAGGGATAAAGAGCAACAGATGCAAAATAGAGCACCCGAAATGCACTTTAGATGCAAAATAAAGCGCTGTTTTTTGCACCTTGATAATTGATCGTTACCATCAACGCATAGCGCACCGAGGTCGCCCGTTTTTTTGCGCCATTTGCTCAAAAAATGAATTTGCACTTGAAAAAGGAGCGAAAAAAGTATATAATTAAGAAAAAGGAGAAGGGAGGACGGATCGTGTCTAAATGTCTAATGTGTCCGCGCGGATGCTCGGTCGACCGCGAGATCGGTGAGATCGGCTTTTGCGGTGCTACAAACGAATACGTGATCGGCTCGGCCGACCTTCATTTTTGGGAGGAACCCTGCATTAGCGGTAAGCACGGCTCGGGTGCTATATTCTTTTCGGGCTGTAATTTGCGCTGTGTTTTTTGCCAAAATAAGGACATTAGCCGCGAGATCGTCGGCAAAAAATACAGCGAGGACGAGCTCATTCTCAAAATGCTCGAGCTTCAAGAAAGAGGGGCGCACAATATCAATCTCGTAACGGCCACCCCCTACTCGCTCCTCATCGCCAAGACGCTCGAAAAAGCGAAGGCATGGGGCTTAACGCTCCCCATCGTGTATAATTGCGGCGGATACGAATCAAAGGACGCCCTGCGTGCGCTCGACGGTCTTATCGATATATATCTACCCGATTTTAAATATTTTGACGATGCTCTTGCAAGGGGGTATTCATCCGCACCCGATTATGCAAAAATCGCAGGGGATGCGCTCGTCGAGATGCACCGTCAGGTGGGCAAGCTCACGCTTGATGAAAACGGCATAGCAAAGCGTGGCATTATCGTGCGACATCTCGTTTTGCCTGCTTGTAGAGAGGATTCCAAGGCGGCGCTCGATTATTTATCTCAAATCTTGCCCGTGGAGGATATCACCCTCTCACTCATGCGACAGTACACGCCCGACTGGGTTGACACGAATGCGCCAAAAAACCTCAAGCGCCGTCTAACGAGCTTTGAATACGAGGACGTCCTCTCACACGCACTCTCGCTGGGATTTGACGGCTTCTCGCAGGAGAAAGAGTCGGCAAGGCGCGATTTTACGCCCCAATTCACAAAAGATTAATATCAACCGATACAAATCAAAATTGAAAATCACACTTTCAAAAGAGGTTACCTATGAAAATTGAAACTGCTGAAATCCTATGCGTTGGCACGGAGCTCCTTCTTGGTGAGGTAGTCAACACCAATGCCGCATATATCTCACGCGAGCTTGCCAAGCTCGGCATATCGGTATATCACTCCTCAATGGTTGGCGACAACCCCAAAAGACTTGCAAACGCAGTTAGAACTGCGCTCAGCAATGCGGATCTACTCGTAATGTCGGGTGGTCTTGGTCCGACCTATGACGATCTCACCAAAGAAACCGTTGCCGAGGCACTCGGCTTGCCGATGGTACGTGACGAAAAGATCCTTGAGGAGATCGAAGCGTTCTTTGCGGCAAGCGGAAGGATCGCACCGCCCAATAATGCAAAGCAGGCGGACGTTCCCAAGGGAGCGTTTGCGATTCCCAACCGTACGGGCACGGCTCCCGGCATATTTATCGAGAAGGACGAGAAGGTCGTTGTTCTCCTCCCCGGCCCACCCTT
>JAZRCO010000137.1:0-3382 GCA_045659855.1 Eubacteriales bacterium
CTCGCCATTTATTTCGCGCTCGGTCACAAGCCGCTTGGCGATTTTTCGGTGCTCACGCTTGACCTCAACGCTCAGTACGTTTACTTCTATGAGGCGCTCCGTGAGTTCGTTTGGGGAGATGCCTCCCTTCTCTACTCATTCTCCCGTTCGCTCGGTGGAGAATTCATGGGCATTTACGCCTATTACGTAGCAAGTCCGCTCTCATACATCGTGGCTATCTTCCCGAAATCCATGATGCTCTTTGCCCTCTTGACCATAATCGTTATCAAGATCGGTCTTTGCGGTCTTACCTTTGGATTCTACCTCCACAAGCATACGGACAAGCTTGATAAGAGTAAGATTTACGTCTTCTCAACGATGTATGCACTCAGCGCATACGCCATAACCTACCAAAACAATATAATGTGGCTCGACGGGCTCTTCCTCCTCCCCATCCTCACCTATGCGATAGAAAGACTCGTTAAGGAAGGAAGATGCAAGCTCTTCGTCGGCACTCTCGCCCTCATGATGATGAGCCACTACTATATCGGCTACATGCTTTGCTGGTACACCTTCTTTTGCTTCTTCTTCACCTATTTTAGAGAGGAAAGTGCCAAGGTGAACAAGCTCGGCGAGAAGCTTCATTTTGTTAAATCCTTCGTTAGAATCGGACTTTCAAGCGTTCTTGCGATAGGAATTTCAGCATTTATGATAGGCGCGGCTTATTACTCGCTTCAGTTTGGAAAGAGTGAATTCTCCGAGCCAAGCTGGGACGTTGTTGCGAGATTTGATCTCTTCGATCTCTTCCCAAGACTCCTCCCCGGCTCCTACGACACCGTAATGCACGAGGGTCTTCCCCTTCTCTATTGCGGCGTTTTGACTCTCCTTTTGCTTCCCATCTACTTTATGGGCAAGCGAATTTGCAATCGAGAAAAGATATTCTACGGTGGATTTACCGTTCTTTACGTCTTGCTTATGGTGATCAATCCCACCGACCTCGTTATGCACGGCTTTCAAGAGCCGAACTGCTTGAATTACCGATACAGCTTTATCGTGATATTCCTCATGCTCATCATGGCTTATAAGGCGTTTTGTGAGGTCGAGGAGCATTCGGCAAAGAATATTTTCGCAACGGGTGCGATCATTTTAGCACTTTTGGCTATCGCTCAAAAAATGGATTTCCCCAACTTCGTAAACCAAGACACAGAGGAATACAAGTACGGCTTTATCGCAGGAAAGATGCCCTTTTTGTGGGTGGTGGTATTTACGATCATCGCCGTTTTCGCTATCGGCGCAGTAACCTGCTACTTCATCAAGACTAACGATAAAAAGAAAGTCTCACGCGTGCTTCTCCTTGTTGTATGCCTTGAGCTCTTTGTAAACGGAATCGTCCTTTTTGCCTCGATGAACATGGATATCGGCTGGGGCTCATACTCATCCTACGTCGATTATTTCAAGACGCTTTCTCCCGTGGTGGAGAAAGTTCAAGAGCGTGACAAGACCTTTTACCGCTCCGAAAAAACTACTCACAGGTGCACCAACGACAATATGGCGCTAGGCATCAAGGGACTCTCGAATTCAACCTCGACACTCAATCAAAGCGTCATCGACATGCTCAACTATCTCGGCTTCTACGTTGATGCGCACTGGACTCAGTATCTCGGCTCGACCGTTATTACCGACTCCATCTTCGGTGTGAAATACATCTATTCCAACACGGCAAACGATTATAACAAGGAAACGCTCGCTCAAAACGAGTTCATGGATCGCTACTACGAGCTCTATGAGCAGGACGAAAGCTATTACGCATATAAAAATCCCTTTGCTCTCGGAATCGCATTCGGTGCCGACGAGGCAATAAAGACACTTGAGACCGACCTCTCCTACAATTACAAGGTGAACGACGGCTTGAAGAATCCCTTCGAGGTGCAAAACATACTCTTCAATGCCATCCTCGGTAGGGACGGAGACGATTTCGTTGAGTTCTTTAGAGCCATTCCGCTCAAGAAGAACACCAATATCACGGGCACGTCGGGAACGGTCGGCGCGGGTATCGAATACTCCGCAACCGCAAGCGATATTGAATCTGACTTTGTGGAGTTCAATTTCACAGTCAAGGAGAGTGGCCCCCTCTATCTCTTCTTACCCACCGCTTATGAAAGAAGCTTTACTCTCTACATCAACAACGAGCATTACGTTTCCAATTCAAAATATTCAAGAATAGTTTTCCTTGGCTATAGAGAGGCGGGAGAGGAGATGGCGCTCAAGTTCCGTCTTGACGAATCCAAGCTCTACTTCTTCAAGGAAACTAATTACCTCTACACTCTCGACATGCAGGAGTTTGAAAATGCCTTTGATCAGCTCGCACAAACAAGTCTTGTGACAAGTGAAAAATGCACCGACGCTCACATCGTCGGAACGCTCACGACAAGCAAGGATGATCAAACCATTATGACCACCATTCCCTACGACAAGGGCTGGAAGGTATTCGTTGACGGAAAGCGAGTTGATACGTATTCCGTTTACGGTGACGTTCTCATGGCATTCGATATCGAAAATGCGGGAGATCATGAAATCGAATTCAAATATATGCCCGACATCTACGTCATCACGGGCATTATTTCCCTTATCTCATCGGTAATATTTATTGCTTGGATCTATATCGATATTAAGAAAAAGCGCCGTGTGAATGTGTCCGTTCCTGAAACGGATGAAGACAAGGTGGCACCACTCCAAGCACCCGAAAACAACGAAACTGAAGGAGAAAACTGATGTTTTACTATATCGAGGGCAAATTAGCCCATCTTGATTACTCCTTCGCCGTTATCGATGCAAACGGCGTTGGATATAAAATGACTATAACGCAAACGACCTACGAGGCAATGCCTGCGCACCTTTCGGTTGCCGAGGCACCCACCGTTAGACTCTATTGCTATATGGCAGTCCGCGAGGACGGAATCGAGCTCTTCGGCTTTGCAAGTGAAGCTGAGCTTGAGGCATTCAAGCTCCTCATAACCGTTTCGGGCGTTGGTCCCAAGGCGGCTATTGCCATCCTCTCCGTTTTCGACCCCAACAAGCTCGCTATCACCATTATGAACGAGGACACGAAGGCGATCGCAAAGGCGAACGGAATCGGCGCAAAGACCGCCGCACGCATCGTGCTCGAGCTTAAGGACAAGGTTGCCAAGAGCTACAGTGATATCTCCTCCGCCTCCGACACTCGATCGGATGCAAGAGGCACATCGGCTCCCATTGGCACGTCCAAGCTTTCCGACGCGCAAAGTGCTCTTTTGGTGCTCGGCTATACCAAGAGCGAAATTATCGCCGCCCTTCGAGGTGTGGATATTTCAAACAAGGAAACGGACGATATCATTCGTCTTGCCCTTAAAAATCTCAGTAGATA
>JAZRCO010000138.1:0-10095 GCA_045659855.1 Eubacteriales bacterium
AGAAGGCAAAGCGTCCCGACATGGTAGCAACAGAGAAGCTCTACAAGATCGTTCGTTGCCCCAACTACTTCGGCGAGATCCTTTTCTGGACGGGCGTTACTGTTTCCGCACTCGATTGCCTTGTTGGCGCAGGTCAGTGGATCACAGTTATCATCGCTTACGTTTGCATCGTATTCATTATGTTCAACGGCGCACAGCGTCTTGAAAAGCGTCAAATGGCGCGCTACGGCGACAGCAAGGAATACAACGATTATGCGGATAAGACACCCATTATCATTCCTTTGCTTCCTGTTTACCACCTCAACAAGAAATAATACATAGGAGAAGCAGTATGCACGATTTTTCTATTGGAATGGCTTTGTTTGACTATATTCCCGTTATCTTTTTTGCAATTGGAGCATTCATCCTTATCGGTGACCTCTACAACAAGATGAGCAAGATAGTTTTCGCTATCTTTTCAACGGGAGTTATGAACGTTATGCTTGCGGGATTTTTCAAGGCGACTTGGAAATTGCTCGTGGCATCGGGTGTTGAGGGCTTTGACAAGCTCAACGCTATGTTTTTCCCCATGCAGACCTTGGGATTTCTCTTCGCGGGCATCGCTATTATCATGATGCTCTCTCAAAAGAAGAAGGCGCACTGCGCTATGGAGCCCTTGACTCTTATTTGCATCATCGGTATGGTGGGCGGTCTTGGATGCATGGATGCAGGTCTTTGCATTCTTTCCAAGAAGGCGAAAAAGCCCGTGGCGATCGCTATCTTTGCTATATCCTTCGTTTGCTGCCTTGGAATGGGATACCTCTCCTCCAAGGATTTTGAAAAGGCGTCCATGAACTGGATCGCTGAGGGCGTTAACTTCTGCGGACAGGGACTCTTCCTTCTCGGCACGTGGATGCTCCACAAGTCGGGTCTTAAGGAGCTTGAGCTTTAATTTACGGCTATGACAAGTAAAATTTTAGATCTTATCAAGAAGAATCACGCGCTCACTCAAAAGAGCGTGGGAGATTTTAAGACCTTTAAGGCAAAGGGAATGACCTTTGTGTGCGAGGCGTTTGATGCCGAGGGGCTCGGTCACGTTTCCGTTATGAGAGCGAAGGGATTTTTCGGTCTTATGAAGATGGATACGCTCGTTATCGCACCCGTGGAGAAGGATCTTCCTCTTCTTTCCTACGACCGCATCTATGCAATGGGAAATGATACTCTCATCGTTGAGCTTTACGATACGATGGGTGAAAAGAAGGTCGATCTCGGCTCGATTGTGGCTATCAAGAGCAAATATGCTCATCTTCCCGAAAGATTTGCCGAGGGAGAGGAGCCAAAGCATTGGTACGATGATATCCGACTTCCCGAAACCACCTCTAAAAAGGGAAAGAAGGGTGATGGTGTCGGCTTTGACGCATACACGCTCGATTACGTTTCGGCATATCTTGAGCTTGCGGGAGATGCCTGTGATGCAGGCGAAAAGATCGCTCGCACCGAGGTTTACGCTTCGGGACTCATCTCTCAGGGCGGCCCCGCTACCGATGTTTTCAAGCAGGAATTCGGTGAAGAAAAGACGGGAGAGATAATTTGTGGCGTTCTTTTCGGAACAAAAAATTGAACTAAAAAAGTAAAAATTGGCACCGCTTTGGCGGTGCCAATTAGCATATTATGGTAAATAACGATGGTTTAGGAGCGGATTGTCGATAAAATTTCTTATAAATCATTGACAATTTGTTTGTGAAATGCTATACTTAATTTGCTAATATTCATTTTATGCCTATAATTGAAAGGAGAAAATATTATGAGCAATTTGAAATTATCATTATTCGTGGCTTTGGTAGCAATCATTGGTATTGTTGCTATCGTAGCAGTAGTTGGAGGATTCAACAACGAACCCATCCTTCCCGCGCCCACACCCGTTGACGGTTGCATCGTGCACGTAGGCGGTCAGCCCGATTGTCAGCACAAAGCAAAGTGTGAAGTTTGTGGTAAGGAATACGGCGAGAAGGGTGATCACGTTGCGATTACTCTTGCTGAAGTTTTCCCCACTTGTACAGAAACAGGTCTTAGAAGAGGATCCAAGTGCGCTCTTTGTGGCGTTACAATTAAGGCACAGGAAACAGTTCCTGCTAAAGGACACAATCTTGTAGTAGTTCCTGAAATGACTCCTGATTGCTATAGCGACGGCTATTCTAAGCACAGCGCTTGCTTGTCTTGTGATTACACAGAGGGCAAGGTAGCTCTCAACTCCGGACATAACTTTGTTATCGACGTTGCGGAATATCCCGCTACTTGCGATGAGGACGGTTATACAGCTCACAAGAAGTGCTCAAGATGCGATGCTATCAAAGGCAAGGAGGTTATTCCTGCAGGACATAGCTTCGGTGCTCCCGATGCTAACGGAACAAGAACTTGCTCCGCTTGCGGACTTGTAGAGGTTTCTACATCCGAAGGTTTTAAGGCAGCAATTGAGGGAGGCGTTGCAAATATCAACGTTCTCGCCGGTACATATCTTACAAACGTTAAGGTTCCCGGTGGCAGCAACATCACTATTGTTGGTGCAGGCAAATCCACTGTTCTTGAAGGTCAGATAGCTACTACATCTTCTACAGAAGGAACTCTCACGCTTCGCAATCTTGTTATCAACGTTAACGATAAGATCGTTGACGGCACAGGTATCTCTCAGACAGGAAAGAGTGCAATTGCAATCTGGGGAAATCAGACAGTAGTTTGTGAAGACGTAACATTTAATATGAGTCTCAAGGATTCAACAGCTATCACATCCTGGTGGGATACAGGCGTTGGTACATCCATTGTAGTTCGCAACAGTGTGTTCAATGCTAACGGTCAGCGTCCTATCCGCGCAACAGGTAACGTAACTGTTGAAAATACAATATTCAATGATCCTTACCGTTATGCAATTCAGTTGACAGGAAAGGCATCAACTGCTAATTTGTTAGACAAAGCTATAATCAACTTTAATAACAACACCATCGTAAATGGCGCAAGCGGTAAGAGCTTGGTTTACGGTATTCAGTTTGAAGGTGAAGATTATGGATGCAATGATCTCATCGTAAACGGCGCAGGTAACGTAATAGTTGCAGGTGAATGGGATACAGCAAATGAATCCGCTATGTATTTCTGCGAATGCTGCCCCAAGGTTGACCACGATTCTATCGAATGGAACGTTGAAGTAGAAGTTGTACATGAAGGACACACCTACGGTGCTCCCGATGCTAACGGCAATAAGACATGCTCAAGCTGTGGAGCTACAGAGGTTTCATCTTCTGCAGGAGTAAAGGATGCTATCGGTAATCTTGAATCCGGTGATAAAGTTATTCTTCCCGAGGGCGACTATACACTCCCCTCACTTTCAGGTAAAAATGGCGTTACAATCGAGGGTGCTGCTGACGGTAGTACAGTAATCGGTGGTGAAGGCACATCTACAGGATTTGGTAGCAACTTCGGTAAGGACAACACATATAAGAACCTCACATTTAGCGGTGCAACAAACGGTGTTCGTTGGTCCTATGCTAATGGTGGTGTAAACACATTTGACAACTGTACATTCCAGGGAGATAGCACATACGGATTCCATATGGACTCATCCAATGGTGCAACACTTATCTTCAACAACTGCACTTTTATAGGTTTCAATGCTTTTGCAGGAGATCTTGAAAAGGTAGTATTTAATAACTGTATATTCCTTCATAACGGCAATTACGGTCATACTAACATTTGGAGTGTTGCTGAATTTAACAACTGTACTTGGGGCGATAGAACGTCTGTAAGCACAAAGGGAAAGTTGTACTTTGACGGTGTTGAGGAATCATATCATCATGAATTTATCGGCTCTGCTGAATCTCTTATAGATTTCCAAAAATCAGTAAACGAGGGTCGCGACTCTTGGACTGGTCAAAAGGTAGTTCTCGTAGCGGATATCGATCTTGAAAACGTTGCTTGGACTCCTATCGGTCAGACGGGCGCAACAGAGTTCAAAGGAACATTCGACGGCCAGGGACACACAATTTATAATCTCTACGTTGATAATACAGCTTCTACAGATAAGTACACATCATCCGGTCTTTTCGGATGGGCTGAAAGAAGCGTAACTATTAAGAACGTTAACATTGACGGCGCAACTGTTATGGGTAACCATAACGTAGCAGTTATTGTAGGTTATACCTATGGCGGAGTTATTACAAATTGCCACGTTTCCAATGCAACTGTTATTTGCACACATGCAAATGATGATGCTTGCGGCGACAAGGCAGGTGCTATCGTAGGTTATGCAGGAAGTGATGCTCGCATTACAGATTGCTCTGCTTCTAATTCTACAATCACAGCAGGCCGCGATGCAGGTCAGCTTGTCGGTGCAGGTTACAACGTATCCGTAAGCGGCTGCACAGCTGATAACGTTACAGTTTCAGCCGGTGGCGATTGTCCCGATGAAAAGAATATTAACAACGACATCATTGGTCGTAAGCTTGGTTAATTAACCTAAAAATATAAACCCCACTCCTTTTGGAGTGGGGATTTCTTTTGATTTTTCACAAAGCTAAGAACGAATTTTTGTTTAAAAATGCCTTTGAAATATATTATAAGATGTGATAAAATTACGGTATGAAAATATTTTTTAAGGGGGTATGGAATGCGGGATCTTAACGAAATCAAATTAGCTATTGCCGAGATGTATGAAAATAACACGAAAATACACGTAAACGTGCATATGAAAAAGCCCAAGATCAATGTTGATAACGCCACCGCTACTATTACGGGTGTTTATAAAAATCTATTTAGAATAGAAACTGTTGAAAACGGCGCGGTAAAATCCTATACCGTTCAATTACTGACCTTTTTATAGGAGGGGTTAGTATTAGTGAGCTTGAACTTGAAAATAAATAAAAGCAGTCTAATTGATAGACTGCTTTTTGTTTTATAGTTGTAGATGTTATGCTAGCTTGATATTGAATTCCTTTTTGAGTGTGTCGGCGGGCTTTTTTACGGGGAGTCCGACAACGTTAAAATAGTCGCCCTCAATTCCGTTTATCCAAAGGGATGCGTGGCCCTGTATCGCATAAGCGCCCGCCTTATCATACGCTTCGTCGGTGTTGAGATAGCGCTCAACGTCGCTTTCATCGACCTCGTCGAAGAAGACGGTCGTGCTTTCGCTTGTTATTACGGTCTTATCCTTTGTTATAAGAGCGATGCCGCTAATAACGAAGTGGGGTTTGCCCGAAAAGGCGAGTATCATTCGCTTTGCGTCGGCTCGGTCATATGGCTTGCCCATTATCTCGCCGTCGGCGGATACCACGACTGTGTCGGATGAGAGAATTATCATATCCTCATTAAATTCACCCTCACTCTCAAGGAGCTTTCTCACAGCGTCTCCTTTGCGAAATGCGATTTCCTCGACATATTTCGTACCGTTTTTCTCGTCGGTGTGTTCATCCGTTTCACAGGTGATTATATTGAATTTCACACCGAGATTTTCGAGGATTTCTTTTCTTCTCGGCGATTTTGATGCTAAAATAAGGTTCATATTTTTTCTTCCTTGTATAAAAATTGGGATTTATAGGTGTGAGTCACTATGTTCGTACAAACCAATCGATTGTTTTGCGGCACTTTTTGAATACCAATACTCTTTAGCCGCCTTCTTTGATTTCGAAGAATATTTCGATGCAAAATTCCCCTTTGGTTTCAAAAGACATTATCTTTTTGAATAATTCAAATGTCATACACAACCTCCGTTTGGTTTCTCATTTTATTATATCATAACACCGCAAAAAAGTAAATAGGACGGATCGATTTTAATCGATCCGTCCTGTTTTGTTCTTTTATTCCTTATCAACTGATTCGAAGTCGGTGTCGGGGGTATCCTCAAAGGTTTCGCCTGCGGGAGCGTTCATCATTCTTTCGCGCTCCTCCTTTTCGCGGCGGAGCTCCTCTTCAACCCTGCGATGCTCCTCTTCCTCTTCTCTAAGCTTTGCTTCGTTTTCTTCACGGCTCTTGCGTTCCTTTTCAAGCGCTATTTCGTGGATCTCGTCAAAAGTGAGATCGTTTTCCATAGCCGCCTTGAACTGATCGCCGTCCATGAATTCGTGCTGGAGAAGGTATCCTGCAACGAGATGGAGCTTATCCATATGCTCGGAGAGTATCTTCTTACATTCGTTATATGCGTTTTCGATAATGGAACGAACCTCGTCGTCTATCTCAGCCGCAATCTTTTCGGAATAGTTCTTTGTGTTATTGAAATCTCTACCGAGGAAAATTTCGGTATCGGAGTGACCGCTTCCGTAGAGGACGGTGCCGAGCTTATCGCTCATACCGTATCTCGTTACCATATTGCGAGCGATCTTAGTTGACTGCTGAATATCACTTGAAGCGCCCGTGGAGATATCGTCAAGCACGAGCTCCTCAGCGACTCTACCGCCGAGAGCGAGAATGATTCTTTCGCTCATCTGCTTTTTGGTCATTGTGAAGGAATCCTGCTCGGGAATATTAACTGTAACTCCACCCGCATTGCCCGAGGGCACGATGGAGATGAATTTTACGGGGTCGGTGTGCTTGCAGTAATAGGAAGCAACCGCGTGGCCTGCCTCGTGATATGCGGTGAGCTTGTTATCGGCCTCACTTCTAACTCTCGTTTTCTTTTGAGGGCCGAGGAGTATCTTCATGTAGGATTTTTCAATATCCTCCATACCGATAAGACTCTTATTATTTCTTGCCGCGTGGAGCGCTGCCTCATTGAGAAGGTTTGCAAGGTCGGCACCTGTAAAGCCGATCGTGCTTTGAGCGATCTTCTTAAAGTCAACTGTGCTCTCCATGGGCTTCTTTCTTGCGTGAACCTTAAGGATGTCCTCGCGTCCCTTGATGTCGGGATATCCAACTCTTACCTGACGGTCGAATCGTCCGGGACGGAGAAGTGCGGGGTCAAGGATGTCGGCACGGTTAGTAGCCGCCATAATGATGATGCCCTCGTGTGTACCAAAGCCGTCCATTTCAACAAGGAGCTGGTTAAGTGTTTGCTCTCTCTCGTCGTGTCCGCCACCAAGGCCAGTACCTCTTTGACGGCCGACTGCGTCGATCTCGTCGATAAAGATGATGGCTGCGGGAGCTTTTCTTGCGGTCTCAAACAAATCTCTTACTCTACTTGCACCGACACCGACGTACATTCCAACGAAGTCGGAGCCGCTCATTGAGAAGAAGGGAACACCCGCCTCACCTGCAACTGCCTTGGCGAGAAGTGTTTTACCCGTTCCGGGAGGGCCTACGAGAAGCACACCGTGAGGAATTCTTGCGCCGAGTCTTGCGAATTTTTCGGGATCCTTGAGGAACTCTACTATTTCAACAAGCTCCTCCTTTTCCTCCTCGGCACCTGCAACGTCGGCAAAGGTTACCTTATTCTTGTCGTTGGTGGGAACGTGCGCCTTCGCCTTGCCAAAGTTCATAATACCACCGCCGTTACCACCATCGCGCTTGTTCATTTGTCTTATCATGTAGAAGAAAAACAATCCAATAAAGACGATCGGGATGAAGTTTACAAGGATGGTGAGCAACCAAGGATAAGGAGCCGCGGGCTCATAATCGTATTTTTGAAGATTTGCATTGCCCTGATATTTCACAAACTCATCGTGGAAGAGCTCCACACTATAGAGCTTGTAGCTGATGTTTTCGGTTTTTGCATCTACAACGTCGGTGGGAGCGAGAACGCCCTCCTTATCAACGGAGTAAACTGTCAAAGTGATGACGTTTTCGTTTGATATTTCAAACTCCTTAACTCGGTCCTCAGCAAAATATTGCATCACGTCGCTAAAAGTGGGATCCTCGGTGCCCTGGGGAGCGCCGAGCATTGCGTATATCGCAACAAAGATAGCGGCGATTAGAACGACGTAAAAGAGTATTACCTTTATATTGCCTTTCATTAATAACCTCCGTGGTATATATTAATTCTAATTTTAATCATTTTCAAAAGTGACGGTGACTCTAAAGAAGTCCTCGCCTTCTTTTATTCTATCCATTTTAAGTCTATCGCAAGCAGCAACTGACGGTATCCATAAAATTTCGCCGTCAGCGACCAAAATAGGAAGCATGCTTCGTCTATCGAGTGGGATCTTTTTTTCACTCAACAGCTTTTTAACCTTTTTATTCATTTTTCCCGTTGTGATAACGTCGCCCTCGCATCTCGAGCGCATGACGGTGTCTTGCGTGATCATGCGGCTTGAAACGTCAATTATTAAGTGGGAAGAGCATGATTTACAAATTTTAGATGAAGGATTTTTCTCTATCAATACGGTGCATCCGTTATCCACCGTATGAAAAGCTCCTTCTAAAAACGGGAATGAAAAGGACTGACTCTCCCGACCTTTGCAATCGTCGCAAAAGAGGAGGTATCCGTTTTCGATTTTTGCTGCCTTATTATTCGGCAGGGATATGGATGAGTGTGGTACTCCCTTTTTACAAAGCTCGATGACGGAGGCAACGTGAACTCTTTCGAGGGTTGCTCCGCACGTTTTCTCAAAAAGGATGGAGATGATCTTCGCGCGAAGAACGTTGTGCAACGAGAGAAATGCTTCTATTGGAATGGCATCTCTACATTCTCTATCGATAAATCTTTGCGCAACGGAATCGATATACGAGTCCGCCTCGGTGGCATTTTGAGAAAGTCGGGAGAAGATTTGTGGGAGATTCGGTTGAAGCTCATAGAGCTTGGGGGTGATATCACCTCTAATTGAATTTCTAAGATAGCTTTTATCGTTATTGGTGCTATCATTCACGAATTCGATACTGTTTGCCTCGCAATAATCAAGAATATGTTGCTTTTGTGCATTCAATATCGGACGAACTACGAAAAGACCATCGGCGAGCGCGCGGCAGGGGAGAATGCCCTTGAGTCCCGATATTCCGCTACCTCGAAGGACGTGAATGAGAATGCTCTCGATGAGATCGTCGGCGTGGTGTGCGGTAACGAGGATCGGAATGCCGTTTTCTCGCATAATCTTTTCAAGAAATGAATATCGCTGTGCTCTCGCCTCCGCCTCAAGACTCGTTTTGTTTTCTTGAGCGAGTGCGGGCACGTCGGCTGATCCGAGGAAAAAGGGAATACCGTATTTCTCGGCGGCGTTCTTGCAAAACTCGGCATCGCGGTCGGCTTCGTCCCCTCTAATTCCGTGATGAAAATGGGCAACGGAGAGGGAAAAACCGTTCCTTTTGGAATCCTCTGCCAAGATGTGAAGCAGTGCGCTGGAATCGGCACCACCCGAAAATGCGAGGAGCACGGGAGTATCCTTCGGTAGCTCCGCCAAGGAGTATGGGGAGGCATATAAAGTATTGATATGAGAAGTCATTTTCTTTAATCCCCCCATCCATATTCTTTGGTGAATTATTCTTGGATATTATCCGCAATGGTGCGGAATTTGGTGTACTGACCGATCCAGCCCATTTTTACGGTACCCGTTGAGCCGTGACGGTTCTTTGCGATAATGACCTCGGCAATATTTGCGGCGTTGTTTTCGCCGGGAGATGCGTCGGTCTTATAGTATTCGTTACGGTAAAGGAACATTACAACGTCCGCGTCCTGCTCGATCGCACCCGAGTCACGAAGGTCGGAAAGCATGGGCTTTTTATCGGTTCTCGATTCGGGTCCACGGCTAAGCTGTGCACAGCAAATGATCGGAACGGAGAGCTCCTTTGCCATTATCTTTAGGGCACGGGAAATCTCGGCAACCTCTTGAACGCGGTTGTCTATTCTTCTATCACTTTGCATGAGCTGAAGGTAGTCGACGATAACAAGACCGAGGTCGTTTACTCTACGGAGCTTCGCCTTCATCTCGGTAACGGTAAGGCCCGAGGTGTCGTCGATGAGGATATCGCATCCTGCAAGGCGTGAGCTTGCGTCGGCGATCTTTTCCCAAGAGTCGCTTGAGAGCTTGCCCGAACGGAGCTCGTGGCTATCAACGAGCGCTTCACTTGAAAGGATACGTGAAACAAGCTGCTCGGCACTCATTTCAAGTGAGAACACGCACACCTTTTTCTTTGTGCTTTGCGCAACATTGGTTGCGATGTTGAGTGCAAAGGAGGTTTTACCCATACCGGGACGGGCGCCGACGAGAA
>JAZRCO010000139.1:0-5257 GCA_045659855.1 Eubacteriales bacterium
AGTTTTTTTGCAATATTATCAATTTTTTATATTTTTTTGCTTTTACGCTATCAAATCAGCTCCTATTGGTATAAAACTCAAAAAGCACGCGCCCCAAAGAGCGCGTGCTTATTATAATAGTCGATTAATTCTAATCAGTTAGAAACCCATTCAAAATCCCAAATGGATACACGGTCCTTGTTACCGCTTGAAGAATTAGAGGGAGAATTATTTGTGATTTCTATTGTAAAATCACCCTTAACCTCTTCTTCAAGTGTCCAAACGAAGTCATATGCTGTCTTCTGTGTTACTGTATCGTTATCCAAATGATATGTAGCAACAACTACTCCGTTCTGGATGATATTGATTGTGATATCAACGCCATTCTTATCACTGAAAGCATGTCCATATTTGAAGGAAAGCTTGGAAATGCCGTTTGAAAGTGTGGGAGAAGTGAGCTTACCTGCGCCACCCACCTTTCCGTTCAAGGTAATAGCTCTTGTTGATTCAGCACCAATGAAGATAAATTTGGGGTTAGCATCAGTTGTACCGCCGGAAAGCAATGCTGCATTTGTTGCAACCCAACCGTCAGTTGTTGTACGTGTTGCATAAGAACCTGCTGCTGCGCCTGCAGTTTCAAAATCCGCTCTGCCAACAGTTACTGTAACCTCGCCCTCAAAATCAGGGTCAACTGTGTTACATACTGTGCACATACCGTCCTTGAAATCGTGGTCTGCAAGCTCACCCTGTGTAAGACCGCAAACACAAGTTGCAACCTTCAAGCAGGTTGCTTCGGAATAAGCGTGCTCGTGTGTGCAGGATGTCATCCAAGCGTCCTTCATCTGAGCTGTACCGTCTTGAGTAGAGATATATCCGTACATAACTACAGTATCACCGGCGTAGGGCTTTGTTTCAAGACTGCCAAAAGGAACTGTACCGTCAGCACTCTTTGTACCGTAGATATAGAATGTTGTTGTTCCGTTTGTGATATAGATATTGCCGTTGAATGTGTTAGCAATATTCTTAACAGCACCTGTTACGTAGTACTTGT
Source organism: Eubacteriales bacterium (assembly GCA_045659855.1). Lineage (GTDB taxonomy): Bacteria > Bacillota > Clostridia > Oscillospirales > CAG-272 > RGIG4608. The sequence continues at coordinate 1,031 of JAZRCO010000139.1, forward strand.
TTTGTGTTGTTGTCACAAGCAAACCAAGAGCATTTGCCTGCTCAAGTGTAAGTGTGGAATCTGCCTGGGGCTCAACAACCGTTCCACAGTTGTAATCGCAAAGGAAATTACCGTCATCATCAATGTGATCCATAGTAACAACTTCCTTGCCCTCTGTATATTCACAATTAGCGCAAGCTTTGTGTGCTGTGTAACCGTCTTCTGTGCATGTTGCGGCAAGAGCTTCTACGTCCGAGAGTGCGTGTCCTGCAGGAACAACTTCCTTACCAACCTCGGTGTCACAAGCTGTGCACTTCTTATGTGCCGTGTAACCGTCTTCTATACATGTTGCGTTAAGAGCTTCTACGTCTTCAAATGTGTGCTCAAGTACTGCAATTTCTTCCTTGCCTTCAACGAGGCCACAAGCTGAACATTCCTTATGTGCTGTGTAACCTGCCTCTACACATGTTGCATCCTTGCCTGCCTTGTCTTCCATCTTGTGTCCAAGAGCGGAGCCATAGCTTTCTCCACAAAGCTCACATACTGCCTTTTCTACACATGTTGCCTCACCACCCTGGTGCACGCATTCCTGTTCACAAGCGGCAAATGCCACGAGAACAAGCGCAAGTGTCATCACGAGCAATAAGGTTTTGATAATTTTGTTCATAAAATTATCCCCTTTCATTATTTTCCTTTCGGATTTTTAAAGCAAAGAGATAATATGCATTTTTATCTCCTGTACTCAAATAATATTATAAGTTTTCACTCCACTAAAGTCAAGAAATATCGAACTGTTGTATTCAGTTTTGTTAGTTTATACAAATACGCAATATGTATCACTCAGTATTTTTCACACCGTGAACAACGTGCACATTTTTATGCTTCGATAATTCTATAATTATCGGTAAAATCGGCGCTAATTTTATTCCATTTTGAACGTTTTATGCTTATTTATCGATCGCGCTCGTCATAACCCTTTCGATATTCTCGCAAACAAAGTTGAACTTTAAATGATTATATATAATATAAAATTTTATGAAATAGTTGACAAACGGCATAAAATGTATTAAAATAGACTGAATATATATTGTTATTTTTAAAGGAATGGACAAGAATATGATTAAAAGCATGACCGCTTTCGGCAGACACTCCGAAATCGTAAACGACAAAAATATAACCGTTGAGATAAAGAGCGTTAACAATCGCTATTTCGATTGCTCAACACGCATCTCTCGCAATTACTCCTTCCTTGAGGAGAAGATAAAGCCCTATCTTCAGTCCCACGGCATCAGTCGCGGAAAGGTGGACATTGCGATCACCATCGAGCCCATCGGAACGAGCGACGTGACCATCACTCTTAACGAGGGATATGCAAGAGCTTACTTCGAGGCACTCACCAAGCTCAAGGATATGCTCGAGCTCCCGGGAGAGATCACCGTGGCAACCCTTCAGCGTGACAGCAACGTGTTCACCGTCAGCAAGGCGGCTGAAGACGAGGAAAAGGATTTTGCCGACCTTTGCACCGTTCTCGATCAAGCGATAGATAAATTTATTCTCGCAAGAGAAAAGGAGGGCGCAAACATCGAGAGCGACCTTAGAGCCAAGGTCGAGGGCATCAAGGAAAGAGTTGCCATCGTTGAAGCTCATAGCGAGGAGGATATCTCATCCTACCGCTCCCGTCTTGAGGAAAAACTTCGCACGGTGCTTTCCGACAACAAAATCACGCTCGACGAAAATAGAATCCTCACCGAGTGTGCGATTTTTGCCGACAAGGTGGCAGTTGACGAGGAGATCGTTAGACTTCGCTCCCACTTCAAGGCATTCGAGGATATTTTGGCATCCAACGAGCCCGTTGGTAGAAAGCTCGACTTTTTGATGCAGGAGATGAACCGCGAAACCAATACTATCGGCTCAAAATGCTCCAACTCCGCGATTGCACACGTGGTGGTTGACATCAAATGCGAGCTTGAAAAGATAAGAGAACAAATACAAAACATAGAATAAGAGGCACAGCATGAAGTTCATCAATATAGGATTTGGTAACATGGTAGCGGTTGAGAGAATCGTGGCTATCGCAAGCCCCGACTCCGCGCCCATAAAAAGACTCGTGCAGGACGCCAAGGAGGGCGGACGCACCATCGACGTTTCATGCGGAAGACGCACAAGAGCGGTCATCATCACCGACTCTGAGCACGTTATCCTTTCCGCAATCGGCGCCGAAACGATAGCAAACAGAATGGACGATACGTCATACAACGAGGAAGAGGAAGAGGAGGAAACCGAATGAATCGCGGACTTTTGATTGTTGTTTCAGGCCCTGCAGGAAGTGGCAAGGGCACGGTTAATTCACAGCTTGTTGCAACGGGAGATTTCGTGTTCTCCGTTTCAGCAACCACTCGCGCACCCCGTCCCGGTGAGATCGACGGCGTAAATTATCACTTCATCGACAGAGAGGTGTTCCAGCGTCGCATCGACGAAAACGGATTCCTTGAATATACAACGTACTGCGATAACTTCTATGGCACTCCCTTAAAGGAGGCGCTCGCCGTTCTTGAAAACGGAAAGAATCTCATTCTTGAGATAGAATGCGACGGCGCAAAGAACGTTAAAAGAATATTCCCCGACGCAGTGCTCATCATGCTCATTCCCCCGACCTTCGCTATTCAAGAGGAGCGTCTTCGCGGAAGAGGAACGGAAACCGAGGAGGTCATTCTCGCCCGTCTTGAAAAGGCGAAGAGAGAGATCGCCCAGCTTGACGCATACGACTACATAGTTTACAACTATAACGGCGGAAGCGCAGTGGCAGCCGACGATATCAAGGCAATCGTCCGTGCCGAAAAGCTCGCCCGTCGCCGTCAGCCCGACGCTGAAAAGAAATATTTTGGATTAGATCAAATTTGCAATTAACATATTATTTTATTTAAGGAGAAAACAAAAATGCTTCATCCCACAATCAAAGAACTCACAAAAGACGAATACAATCGCTATGAGCTCACTCTCGCTACCGCAAAATGCGCTCGTATCCTCACTGACGAATACGTTAAGCAAAGAGAAGATGCGGAAAAGTCAATGACAGGTAATAAGGAAAGCGACCGCAACCTTATCAATAGCATCGACAAGGATCTCAAGGACGAAAAGGCAATTAAGAACGCCATCTCCCGCTTCCACGAAGGAAAATACGAGATCTATCGCGAGGAAGCTTCCGCTACACCTGTAGCCGAGGAAGCTCCTGAAGTAACCGAAGAATAATAAGTAATGATTATACGGCGGGGATCTTTTTTCTCCGCCAATCGTTTAAGACAATTTCCCAAATGAGATAAGAAAGGAGAGAAAAATGGAAAACAGATACGTAAAGATACATCTTCTTGACAATCCGTACTGCATAGATAACGAATATACCTATTTTGTTCCCCACGATCTCTCCACGCACGTAAAACGCGGCTCGTTCGTCGTAGTTCCCTTCGGCTATTCGAACAGAACACAGCTCGGTCTTGTCACCGAAACACACGCCGAGGAGCCAAACGTAAGAGCAAAGGCGATAAAATGTCTTGCATCGGAGGAGATATTCTTCACGCAGGACGATATCGATCTTTGCAAATTTATGAAGGAGCATACCCTTTGCACGATCGGTGATGCGGTCCGTTCAATGATACCCGCAGGAGCACTCTCGCAAATCGTCACGTGCTATAAGTACGTCGATGGTGCAAAGTACGACGGTCAGTATGCGGACGTTTTCTATCACATTCAGGACGAAAAGACCGTTACCCATAGCGCACTCGAGGAGAAATTCGGACTCGGAGCGCTCAGTGCCGTGACCTATCTCATCCACAAGGGACTTGTAGAAAAGGATTTCTTCATTAAAAACAAAACGGTCGGCAAGGAAAAGAAATATTATACACTTGCCGTAAATAGCCGTCAGCTCGCCTCCCTTTTAGGACTTGACGAAGCCGTTGACGGATATAAAAAGCTTCGCTCCGAGGCGCACCAAAGCATTCTATCACTCCTTTCGCTAAGGGAAAGAATACCCGCAGAGGATATAAAAGCCGAGCTCGGCGTGAGCGATGCGCAAATTTCAGCCCTTGTTAAAAAGGGATATTTGTGCATTGAGCTTGAGAGCGTCTATAGAAATCCCTATGACGCAAAATCAAGAGAAAATCACGCAAAGGAGCTAAATCTTTCCGACGAGCAAAAGAATGCTCTCGGCACGCTCAGTGCACTTTTCGATTACAGTAAGCCCGCATGTGCACT